>NZ_JBFTLQ010000077.1:0-35231 GCF_056396525.1 Cupriavidus sp. 05T41 | reverse complement strand
GAACAGGCCCTGCAGCTTGCGGTCTTCGGTCAGGTAGGCGATGCCGGCGTCGATGGCGGCGCGCGGGCCGCCCGTCGGCAGCGGCACCAGCCCGGCCGGTCCGGCCACGCGCACCTCGCCGCGCACGCGCGCATCGGCGCCGAACACCAGCCGCGCCAGCTCGGTGCGCMCGGCACCKACCAGCCCGGCCAGCCCCAGTACTTCGCCGGCATGCACCTCGAAGCTGCAGCCCTTGACGCGCCGGCCGTCGGCCATGTCGCGCACCGACAGCATCACCTCGCCATGCTGGCCCGGCTTGGCATGGGTCTTGGTGTAGAAGCCCGACAGATCGCGGCCCACCATCATCTTGACMAGCGCCGCCCGGGTCAGCGCGGCGCGCTCCAGCGTGCCGACGAAACCGCCGTCGCGCAGCACCGTGACGCGGTCGGCCAGCTCGTCGATCTCAGCCATGCGGTGGCTGATGTAGAGGATGGCCATGCCCTCGCCGCGCAGCTGCCGGATCAGCGCGAACAGCCGGTCGGTCTCGTGGGTGGACAGCGGCGTGGTGGGCTCGTCCATCACCAGGATGCGCGCATCGAAATGCACCGCGCGGGCGATCTCCACCAGCTGCCGCTGCGCGATCGACAGGCCCGCCACGCAGGCGGTGGCCGGGAAGTCCGCGCCGAKGCGCACCAGCGTGGGTTCGCACGCGCGCGCCATGTCGCCGCGCGCCACCAGTCCGTGCTTCTGCAGTGCGCGGCCCAGGTAGATGTTCTCCGCCACGCTCAGGTTGGGCGCCAGGCTCAGCTCCTGGTAGATCACCGCCACGCCCAGCGCGCGCGCCGCCTGCGGGCCGTCGATCTGCACCGGCTGGCCGTCGATGCGGCATTCGCCGCCGGGGTCGGCGATATAGGCGCCCGAGAGGATCTTCATCAGCGTGGACTTGCCGGCGCCGTTCTCGCCCATCAGCGCATGCACCTCGCCGGCGTAGGCGGTCAGCTCCACGTTGCGCAGCGCGCGCACGCCGGGGAAGGTCTTGGAGATATTGCGCAGCGCCAGCAGCGGCGCCGGGTTGTCGGTGGCGATAGTGGCGATAGTGGCGAAAGTGGCGTTGGTGGCGGCTTGGTCAGACGATGGCATGGTTGGCCTCCGGAATGATGGCGGACGCGCCCTTGAGCAGCTCCGCGCGCGGCGAGAATTTCATGAACATCGGCAGCGAGGCCGCACCCACCGCGCCGGCGTTGGCGCCGAAGCAGCCGCGCATCACGCGGGCCGGACGGCGGGCCTCGGGGGCGTTGTCGTCGAGCGCGCGCTGCAGCCGCGCGATCACCGCGTCGAGCAGGCCGGCGTCGATATCGGCGTCGAGGATCACCAGCKGCACGTCCAGCACCGCCAGCGCGGATTGCATGGCCGGCGCCAGTGCGTCGATGCAGTCGTCCAGCCATTCGGCCACGGCAGGATGGCCGGCGCGCACCTGCGTTTCGAGGTCGGCATGGCTGTCCACCGTCACGCCATGGTGCCGCAKGTGGCGCGTCAGCGCGTTGAGCGAGGCACGCGCCAGCAGGATGTCGCGGCTGCGCCCGCCGGGCGGCGCCGAGGCCAGCTTGCTGGGCGGCACCGGCATCATGCCGATGTCGCCGGCATTGCCCGACACACCGCGCACGCAATCGCCGTTGAGCACCACGCCGCCGCCGATGGCGGGGCCGAGGAAGGCATAGAGGAAGTGCTGGGCATGGTGGCCGCCGTAGAACAGCTCGGCCACCGCGGCGGCGGTGCCGTCGTTTTCGCCGAACACCGGCAGCTGCGTGGCATCGGCCAGCTCGGCGGCGAAGTCCACCGCGTCCCAGGCGCGAAAGGTAGCCTGGGACGCCGCGTCCTGCAGGTCCAGCTCGCGCAGCCAGGCGCCGAGGTTGTAGGGCTGGGCCACGCCCACGCCGAGCAGCCGCTTGCGCTCGGCCGGCGCCAGCTGCGCGCGCAGCGCGGCCACGTCGTCGCGCACCAGCGCCAGCGCCTGCTCGGGATGCGGCAGGATCATCTGGTGCGCGCGGCTGGCCAGGATCTCGCCGCCGAAGTCCACCATCACGCATTCGATGCTGGCGCGGTCCAGCCGCACGCCGATGCCGAACGCGCCCTTGGGCTCCAACCGGATCAGGCTGGCCGGCTGGCCGCGCTGCCCGTCCTGGCGGCGCCCCGCCGCGTGGATCAGGCCTTCCTCCGTGAGCGACTGCACGATGCTGCCCACCGCGGTGTTGGTGAGCTGCGCCATGCGCGCCAGGTCGGCCTTGGACGCCTCGCCGGCGTGGCGCAGGGCCAGCAGCAAGGCGCGCTCGTTGTAGAGCCGAAGGCTGGCGGAATTGACGCCGCGGCCGGATTTGCCAGAGGTCATGCTGTMTCCGAAGACTGTTCAGGCGCCGTGCGAATCACTTCTCGATCGGGTCGCGCTATTAATTAATTCACGTTGAATTAAATAAGATGGAGAGGCAGAACTCAAGAAAGGGAAAACCCGCGGAAACCGGTGGGCAGCCGCGCGCGTGTGGCCCACCATGCCTGCGMGGGGCKATGCGAAATCGAAAAGGCGCCCGTACGGGACGGCGCATGCGACGGCCCTACCCTGGCACGCCCACCGTCTCATGCACGGCGATGCCCTCGATGGGGTCCAGCGCGTCATGCCAGGGCGCGGCCGCGATCACCTGCCTGCCATGGGCATGGCCGGCGTTCCAGCGTGCCTCGATGCCATCTTCGCTGAAGTCGATATCCTTGGTCAGGTCTTCGCCGCCGAAGGGTGGCGCCTTCAGTTCCACCACGTGCATGGTGGTATGGCAGCCCCAGCCCAGCAACTCCTTGACCACGGGCGTGCCGCGCTCGGATTCGGGAATATGGCTGGCCAGTTCGCGGATCACGTGCCGCAGCCGGTGCAACTGCTTCTGGCGCGCCAGATGCGTCTCGGTGCGGCTCGAATACTGGATGTCCCGCTGCCGCMCCATCGCTTCCCAGATCGTCTGCGGCTCCGGCCCCTGCACCGGCCAGAGTTGCACGGCGAAGATCACCGAGTCACGGCGCGGGTAGTCGTCGAGCACGGCCTCGATCGGGGTGTTGGAACAGATACCGCCGTCCCAGTACGCCTCGCCCTCGATCCGGATGGCCGGAAATCCCGGCGGCAGCGCGGCGGATGCCAGCAGGTGCTCCATGCTCAGGGCGGCGTCGCGGTTGGTGTAGTAGCACATCCGCCCGCTGCAGACATTGACCATGCCGACGGTCAGCCGCATGTGCTTCTGGTTCAGGTAATCGAAGTCGACCAGCGCGCCGAGCGTCTCGCGCAATGGCGCGGTGGAGTAGAAGCCAGCCTGGTCCACGCCCAGCGGCATGCGCAGCCCCAGCCAGGCGGCGGGATTGGGCGCAAAGAAGTTCGGGATGCCCTGCGTGAGGGTGGCCAGGTTCTGCAAGGTGTTGTCCCCGCCCGAAAGCAGCCGCGTCAGCCCGAGCGGCCCGCGCTGCGCCACGCGCTCCCAGAACTCCCGCAGCCGCGGCAGGCGGTTCTCCGGCTTGTTGCCGGCGATGATCGAACCGTTGATCGCGCCGATCGACGTGCCGATCGCCCAGTCGGGCTCGATGCCTGCTTCGTGCAGCGCCTGGTAGACACCGGCCTGGTAGGCGCCCAGCGCGCCGCCGCCCTGCAGTACGAAGACCACCTGCCCGGGGATCTGCCGGCCGGGCGGGTCGGTGGCGCGATGCTGGTCTTCGGCTGGCTGGGTCCTGGTATCCATGGCGTCGGCTCCTGCGGTCAGGGGGGTGGATCCCGCGCGGGCTCTTGCGGCGCGAGCGGCAGGCGGACCTGGAACGTGGTCTCGCCGGGATGCGACTTGACGTGGATGGCCCCGCCATGCCGGTTGACCACGGTCTGGTAGGAAATATCGAGGCCGAGCCCCGTGCCCTGGCCCGGCGGCTTGGTGGTGAAGAACGGCTCGAACAGATGCGGCATGACATCGGGCGCGATGCCGGGGCMGTTGTCGATGATTTCGACCACGGCGCAGTCAAGCTCGCGGCGGGTGCGGATGACGATCGCGCGCATGATCTCGGAGATACGCTGCGCGCCGCGCCGCGTCTCTTCCATCAGCGCGCGCAGGTCCAGCGTGGCCACCAGCCAGTGCATGCAGGCGATGAACTGCGGCGCCGTCAGGTCTGCCGCGATCTGCGCCAGGCTGTCCCGGTCKATCGCCACCTTCACCAGGCACGGTGCCTGGTAGTGCTCGCCGTAGCCCAGCCGCAGGTCGCGCGCAACGGCGTCCACGACCTCGGGATCGTCGTCGACCGCGATGATGATGGGCTTGTCCATGGCGCTTTGCGAACTCGCAGTGGCGGCTCTGCAGCGTTGCCCCAGAGCCGCCGGGTGCMGGGTGGCCAGTTAAGCCTAGCACTTCAGACCGCACTTGCCAGTGCCATCTGCTCGCCCGGCCGGCGCGTTCGCCCTGTGCGGCACATGCCCCATGCGTAACAAAGCCCCTGCGGGAGCACGTGCGGTGCCATGACGAACATGCATGTCGAGCGCGGGCGACCGCAACCCGGCTGGCCGTGACTTTATTCGCCCGGCCTGTCACAAGCGGACCTCATGAAACGTCCTGTGCCACAGGGATGGCTACATGATGTCGCCGCCCCGAATTTCTCGACGAAGAAGGACACGACATGAAAGTGGTAATCATCGGAGGCAGCGGCCTCATCGCTGGCCGGCGGGAGAACTGCCCTGCCGGCCAGCGCCGCTTCCTGGCCCAGACCTCGATCGGGTAATCCAGGCCAGCTGCGGCGCTCTGCGCCATGGGTTCTACCCGATGGGGTCTACCCGTTGGGCTTTACTCGATAGGCTTTTCCGCCACGGGCAGCTGCATGCCGATGGCCATGCGGTTCCAGGCGTTGATCTGGGCAATCGTCCAGGACAGCTCGACGATTTCCTGATCGCTGAACTGGCACTTCAACGCATCGAAATCGGCATCACGGCTGCCGTGGTATTCGACGAGCTTCGTCATCGTCTCGGCCCAGTTGAGCGCGGCGCGCTCGCGATTGCTGTACAGGCCGGTCTCGCGCCACGTCGACAGGCTGTTGATGCGCTGCCACGTCTCACCTTGCTTGCGCAGATCGCGGGCATGCATGTCGAGGCAGAAGGCGCAGCCGTTGAGTTGCGAGACGCGGGTCTGCACGAGTTCGATCAGGCTCGCGCCGAGCGAAGACTTTGCCGTGGCGGCACTGACGCCGACCATCGCTTGATAAGCCTTGGGAGAGATATCGGTCCAGGGGAGTCGCGGCTGGTTCATGTTTTCACCTTGAGTAAGTGCTTGGGATACACATGCTCAAGACGTCTGAGGGGGCTGGTTTGTGACAGCGAGCTCCCGACCCAGCGCGGCGGCAATGCGCGCAAGCTTGTCGGGATTGCGCTGGACATAGATGCGCACGATGCGCTCACCATCCGTTTCGATGGCCAGGGCCGATTCGATCGCGCCGTTGATGAAGCGCAGCAGGCCCCATTGGCCATTGAGCGTGACGACTTCGAACTGCATGGCGCCGGGATACCGCAGCGTTGTGGCGAGGAAAAGCTGCGCGATACGCTGGCCACCGACGAGCGGAACGCCAAAGCTCGGCACCTTGCCKCCGCCATCGCCGATCAGCTGCGCGTCGTCGGCAAGCATCGCTTTCAGCGCGGTGAACTCGCCGCGTGTCGCGGCGTCGGCGAACCCGCGCAACAGGCGGAGCTGGGTCTCGCGGGGGACCACATGGCGGGGCCGCTCGTCCTGCAACTGTATCTTCGCGCGATGGACGATCTGCCGGCATGCGCTCTCGGTCTTGCCCAGCGCCTCKGCCACTTCGCCATAGTCTGCATCGAACACTTCCCGCAGCAAGAACGCTGCGCGGGCTTCGGGCCCCAGGCGCTCCAGTATCGCGAGAAAGGCGATGGATACGTCGTCGGCGCGCTCCAGGATGTGCTCTGGCGTGACCGGGGATTCGGACAGCAGCGGCTCCGGCAGCCATGTGCCAATGTAGTGTTCGCGCTGGACCTTGGCGGTGCGCAGCCTGTCGATCGCCAGGCGCGTGGTGACGGAAACCAGCCAGGCCTCCGTACTGTCCAGATCCTCGCTTGCGGCTTCGTGCCAGCGCAGCCAGGCGTCCTGCACGACTTCTTCTGCCTCGGCGGCAGAGCCCAGCATGCGATAGGCGATGCCCTGCAAGCGAGGGCGAAGGCGGGTAAAGGTGTCGGTCTTGTCGTTCATGGCAGCCTCTAGACGATTGGCACCCCCGGCTTGTGACATCCGCGCCGGTTCGGAGCCGGCGCCGGATAGCGAGCGCGGTGCGGGGGCGCGGCCTGGCTTCCGCATCGATACCAGACCTGATAGTAGACCGCCGACGGCGGCTMCGGGCATGCCGCGCCGTGCGCGTTGGCCGGTGCGGCGCGAACCGCGGCCAGGTGCCGGCAGCCCCGCCGGCGGCTCGCCGAATATGCGCCATGGAGCACGCTCAAGCTCAAACGGATACCGCGGCCACAGATCCCGGCGAGAAATGCCGGCTGGCTGTCACAAGGCTCGGCCGTACCGTCGGCAGGAACGCGGGCAAGGCCGGGCCGGCGGCGCGTTCCCGCACACCATGCGCGCATCCGCTGGGATGCGGGCGGGGCATGCCGGCCCGGTGCGGGCGCCACGGCACACCCGCCATCCGGCGTTCAATCCTCTTGCGCCGATAGCTCGGATGCGCGCTGGCGGAATTCAAACCCGCCTACGAACGATTCGAAATCCTCGATCGGCAGCGGGTGGCAGAAGTGGTAGCCCTGATAGGCATAACACCCCGCGCCGGCAAGAAAGTCCCGCTGCGCTTCGGTCTCGACGCCTTCGGCTATCACCTGCAGCCCGAGGCTGCGCGCAAGCGCCACGATGGTCTTGGCGATGACGGCATCGTTCGGGTCGACAAGGATGTCACGCACGAACGAGCGGTCRATCTTCAGCTGGTCCAGCGGCAGGCGCTTCAGATAGGACAGCGACGAATATCCGATACCGAAATCGTCCAGCGAGAAAACCACGCCCATGGCCTTGAGCGCTGACATTTTCTCGGCGATGTCCTGCACATTGTCCACCAGCACGCTCTCGGTMAGCTCCAGCCTCAGCCTGTTCGGGTTCGCTCCGGTCTGCTCGATGATGCCCAGCACCTTGTCGACAAAGTCGGGGGCGCGGAACTGGTGGACGCTGACATTCACGGCGATCGTGAGATGGGCCATCCCTGGCTGGCGCGCCCAGCGCGCCAGCTGGTTGCAGGCGATCTCCAGCACCTTGTTCMCCAGCGCAAGGATCAGCCCGGTCTCTTCGGCCAGGGGGATGAATTCGGCCGGCGACACGATGCCACGCACGGGGTGCCGCCAGCGCACCAGCGCTTCGGCGCCSGTGATGCGATTGTCGATGGTCACCTGCGCCTGGTAATGGAGCAGGAACTGGTCTTCGTCGATTGCCTTGCGCAGGCCGACCTCGAGCGCGGCCCGCTCCACCACGACGGCCTGCATGGTCGGATCGAAGAAGCACATCGCATTGCGCCCTCTTTCCTTCGATTTGTACATGGCGAGGTCGGCCTGCTTCAGGAGCTCATCGATGGAGGCCTGATGCCCCTTGAACACGGTCACGCCGATACTTGCGGTGCTGCGATACTCGATGCCGGCCAGATGATAGGGATTGCCGAGAACGGCGAGKATTTTCTCGCCCGCCGCTTCGGTCTGGCTGGCCGCTTCCTGCCGGTTTCCGCTCAGGCCTCCGAGCACGACGACGAATTCGTCGCCGCCTACCCGTGCCACCGTGTCGCCCTCGCGGACGCTGGCGGTCAGGCGCTCGGCGACTTGCTGCAGCAGCAGGTCGCCCTTGTCGTKGCCCAGCGTATCGTTGAGCGTCTTGAAGTTGTCTACGTCAACKAACAACAACGCGCCGGAGGCTTCGCTCTGCGCGCTGACCGCGATGGCCTGCTTCAGGCGATCGGMCAGCAAGGTACGGTTGGGCAGCCGCGTCAGGGCATCGAAGAAGGCCAGTTCCTTGATCCGGTCTTCGGCGATCTTGCGCTCGGTAATGTCGTGATGCGTGCCGACATAGTGCGTCACCCGCMCGTCCCGTMCGCGCACCGCTGCAATCGTGAGCCATTTCGGGTAGATCTCGCCATTCTTGCGGCGATCCCAGATCTCGCCCTGCCATCCGCCCACGCGGTGGATGGTGTCCCACATGTCACGGAAGAACGCTTCGTCATGACGCCCCGACTTGAGTATGCGCGGCGTCTTGCCCACCACCTCGTCGGCCGTGTAGCCGGTACCCTCGGTGAATGCCGAGTTGACGCGCAGGATAGTGCCGCTGGCATCGGTGACCATCATGCCTTCCAGCGAATCGAAGGCGACCGCGGCGATACGAAGCTCGGCGTCGAGCAGCTTGCGCTCGGTGATGTCGCGCCCGCTGAGCCGGAAGCCCGTGAACATGCCCCTGGCATCGTGGAATGGCCCCCAGGAGACKGAAAGCCAGAGCAGCGAGCCATCCTTGCGCAGGCAGCGGAACTCGAGATCGTCGCCGCGAAGCCCCTGGCGCCCCTTCAGGAGCTCAAGCGCGACACGCGGAAAATCTTCGGGATGGACCAGGGTGCCGGCGAAGTCGCGCATCGCCAGGCATTCTTCCACGGCGTAGCCGGTGTACTCCATGACCGACGGATTGATCCAGCGTGGCTTGCCGTCCAGCCCCCACCAGATCTCCAGGTTGACCGTGCAGTCGGCGATGGCGCGGAATTTCTCTTCGCTCTCGCGGAGTTCCCTGGTCATGTTGGAGGCCAGCCGCAGCGCGCGGCTKCGGCCTGTCACCATGACCCAGGCCAGCAGCGCGAGCAGCAGGCTCAGGCCCGCGCCCGTGCCGGCGATMAGTGTCTGCGAGTTGCGTCCGAAGCGGGCCTTGAAGTCATGGTGGGCGGCCATGGAGAGCATCCAGTTGTGCCCTCCCACGACCAGGTACTCACTGGCCGACAAGGCTGAACCCGGGTGCCCCGCCCTGGCGTCGGGCGAACGATAGAGAAGTGCCGCCGTGGATGGCTCGACACCGTCGTAGATGGTCAGAGAGAGGCCGGGCGGCTGCTCGCCGTAGAGGCTGGCGATCACCTCCCGCATGCGGAACGACGCGTAGACCCAGCCCACCAGGCTGGCACGACGCTGGGCGACGGTATCCTGTGGCTGGCCGCGCGCATATAACGGGAGGTACATCACGAAACTGGGGTCCTCGTCCGCCTGCGCGTCCACGGCCAGCTGCACCTTCCCGGACACCGTGGCCAGGCCCKAATCGCGCGCCCGTTCCATGGCGAGCCGCCGCTCGGGGCTGGCCCAGGCGTCGAAGCCGAGCACKCGCGCCTTGGCTTCGGCATACKGTTCGCGCTGAATGATCGGGGCGTAGCCGCCGCGCGCGCCGTCGGGCCGGATGTCGTAGCCGGCGATGCCGAGCCGGCGCATTGCCTCGACATGGGCGTCCTTGCCGGGCGCCGACACCCACTTGACGACGCCGACGGCCTGGATGCCGGACAAGTTCCCATCGAGGTTGATCGCGCCGACGTAGTCGCGGAAACTGCCGCGGTCCATCGTGCCGGTGGCGGCAAACATGCCATGCACGCCCCGCAGCATCTGCTCGTAGGTGGCCATCCGCTGCTCGATGCGGCTGACGGCATCGCCCAGCGCGAAATCGAACTGGGACTGTACTTCATGCCGGGAGGCTTGCCGTTCGTGGTCCCAGACTGCCCATGTCACACCGAGCCCGGTGCACAGGATCAGCAAGGGGAGCAGGATCAGGCGAGCCCAGCTCACAGCGGTGCCTTGAAATCGACCATGGAGTCGACCAGATCGCGCTTGAAGTACTTCTCGAAGATCCGGCGCACGGTGCCGTCCGCGCGCATGTCGTTCACCAGCGCACGCCACTTGTCCTGCTCGGCCACCGGCAGCGCCTTCTTCGACATGATCAGGCCGTGCGGAACGGCCGGGTCGTTGAACTCGACGACCGCGGTGACATCGCGAATCCGCTTTGCGTCGAGAGCCGGGTAGTCGAAGGGCTCGATGATCATGCCCTGGATGCGCTGGCGCACCAGCGCCTCGTACAGCGGCTCCAGCCCGCCGGCCTGGCTGACGCGGTTGGCTGCCGCGAGCTTGTCCACCAGCTGGTTGGCGGAATCGCTGTAGCGGAAACTGCGGATCACGCCGAGTTGAAACTGGTCGTTATGCTCGAAATCGGACAGCTTGCCGATGCCGGCGTCCTTGCGCACCAGCAAATAGTATTTATTGCTGAAGTACCAGGCGAAGGAGGCGTACTGATTGCGTTCGGCGCTGGCGATGCCGGACAGGCTGAAATCGAGTGCGCCGGACTCGATCAGCTTCCAGATGCGGGCKCGCGACATAAGGCTGACCCTGACCTGGCAGCCGCTGCGCCGGACCAGTTCGTCGGCGAAATCCTTGTCGATGCCTGTATCGGTTTCGAGCGAATAAAGCAGGCCATGGTCATGCAGCGCTAGCGTGAACGGGCGTGAGCAATCAGGTCCGCTCGCGACTGCGGTGCCCAGACAGCACAGCGCAAGCAGCAACCCGCAAAGTCCATGTCGTATCACAGCCTTACCCCGCAAAATTGTATTGATGCAAATCGTCTTCTTATGATCGCGGCCGGTGCCGGGCCCGATGCCGCGATAAGTCCTGCCTGTTTTCCTTGCCCCGTCAACCCGGCGGGCAAGACTCCATTTCCCTCCGCGCCCGGTCCCCACCGGGCACTACCAGCATTGCGCGCTGCCAGGCCGGGAAGCCCTTGAATGCGGCTTTCTCCGGCGCCCTGCGGAAAAACAACCCGCAGTGGCCGCATCGCCCCGCAATTATCCAGCAATAGCGCGGATACTGCCGAGGCATATCAACTGGCAGAGCCAGCATGCTCTCACGCGGGTGCCTGCGTGGGAAGTGTCAGGCCGCATTCCACGCTCGCCCTTCCTRCCAGCGCGCGCACGCCGCGCAACACTGTATATGCATCCAGTATTGCACGCAGGGGCATGATCAGGGCCGCGCCGCATGGCCGGGTGCCATGACGCGGGTGGGTCGGGATGGTGGGRATGGTGGGGATGGTGGTGCCGAAGACCGCGACCCATGCGGGCCGCCTGCCCGGGAGGCCATCGGGGCGGCGGCGCCAACCGCCGCGTCGGGCGGGCGCCGCCGCCCCTGGCCGGGCACGGCGCTCAGGCTCGCGCGTCCGCCGGCGTCCGGGGATGCGGCAACGAGCCTCGCCGCATCAGGCCCGCAGGGCCGCCAGGACTTGGGGGTTGGCGATGTTCTGCGGCGAGCCCGCAAAGAAGGCGTTGATGTTGTCGAAGGCGGTGCCGAAGTACGCCTCATAGTTGTCGCGCTCGACAAAGCCGATGTGCGGGGTGCAGAGCGCGTTGTCAAGATGGAGCAAGGGATGCCCGGCGTCCAGCACCGGTTCTTGCTCGTAGGCATCGACCGCGGCAAAACCCGGGCGGCCGGCGCGCAGTGCCGCCGCCAGCGCCCCCGGCGCCACCAGCTCCGCGCGGCTCGTATTGACCAGCAGCGCGGTCGGGCGCATGCGCGCGAGGTCGGCCGCGCCGATCAATCCCTCGGTCTCGGCGTTCAGCCGGATATGCAGGCTGATGATATCGCTTTCGGCAAAGAAGGCATCCCGCGACGGCGCCACCTCGAAACCGTCGGCCCGGGCGTCCGCCACCGACCCTTCCCGGCCCCACACCCAGACCTGCATGCCGAAGGCCCGGCCGTAGGCGGCGACCTGCCTGCCGATGCGGCCATAGCTCCAGACGCCAAGCCGCTGGCCCCGCAACTCCTGCCCCAGCGCGCCTTGCCAGCCGCCGCTGCGCAGCCGGTTGACCTCGGCGACCAGGTGGCGGCGGCTTGCCAGCATCAATGCCCACGTCAGCTCCGCCGTGGCAGCGCCCGACCCCGTGCCCTCGGCCACCGCGATCCCGCGCGCCGTGCAGGCATCCAGGTCGATATGCCCGGCGACCTTGCCGGTCTGGCTGATCAGCCGCAGCCCGGGCAKGCGGTCGAGCAGGGCCGCCGTGATCTGGGTGCGCTCGCGCGTCAGCACCAGCGCGTCGGCTGCGCCGAAGCGGTCGGCCAGCGCATCGAGGGTCTTGACGTTGTCATGGAAGACGGCGACGTCGTGACCGGCGAGCCGGGAAAAGCAGCGCAGCTCACGGACGCAGCGCTGGTAGTCGTCGGGAATGACAATTCGCATGATTGGGGCTCCGGAGGGATCTTGCTGGAATTGCTGGAATTGCTGGAATGATCGGGCTTGTCGGGCTTGTCGGGCTTGTCGGGCTTGTCGGGCTTGTCGGGCTTGTCGGGCTTACTGGAGGGCGATATGCAGTTGCTCGACCACGCCCCGCCAGCTGGCCAKGTCCTTGCGGATCAGCTCGCCGAACTCGGCCGGCGCCATGCCGCCGGGCTCGATGCCTTGTGCCTTCAGGTAGCGCTGCCCGGGCTCGCTCTGGATAGCGCGCCGCGCTTCCTGGTACAGCCGCTGCTGGATATCGGCCGGCGTGCCGCTACGGACCAGGATGCCATACCAGGCGTGGATATCGAATCCGGGATAGCCGGAGGCGGCAATGGTCGGGACATCGGGCAGCACCGACGCCCCGCGACTGGGGGCCAGCGCCAGGGCGCGCAGCTTGCCCGACCTCAGGTAAGGCAAGGCGGTCGGCACGTCGAGGAACATGAACTGGATCTGCCCGCCCAGCAGATCGGTCAGCGCCGGCGAGGCGCCGCGGTAAGGCGCGTGCACGGCGCGGATGCCCGCGCGCTGCGCGAACATCGCGCCGGCAAGATGGGCGGAGGTCCCATTCCCGGACGAACCGTAGTTCATGGTACCGGGAGATTTGCGCGCCATGTCGACCAGGTCCTGCAGCGTGCGGGCCGGATAATCACCGCGCACCACCAGCGCATGCGGGATGAAGCCGACCACCGTGACCGGCGCGAAGTCCCGGTCCGCCGCGAAAGGCAGCGTCGGCATCAACGCCGGATTCGTGACCAGGGTGATCGACGACAGGACCATGCTGTAGCCATCGGCCGGCGCGTTGGCAATGGCACCGAGGCCGATGATGCCCCCGGCGCCCGGCCGGTTTTCCACCACCACCGGCTGCGTCAGCCTGGTACCCATCTCGCGCGAAAGCATGCGTGCGATGCCATCGACGGGGCCACCCGCGGCGAACGGCACCACCAGCCGCAGCGGCTTGTCCGGAAAGCCGCCAGCCTGCGCGCGCGCAAGCCAGGCGCCGCAGAATGCCGCGGGCGCGGCCAGCAGCAACGCCCTGCGGCGACGAAGAATGTGGGCCATGCCAGGTCTCCTTGTTCTCGGCGCCAGCGATGCTGGCGTGCCGTATTTCGGCCGAGTTTAGGAGAAGCTACTGTAAAAACCACCGGTCATTTCMGGCCAATGGAAATGCGGGCGTTTGCACCCCGATCCCGGGGCGCCTTGTCTCATACATTGAGTATCCCGGCATGCCGCACCGCCGGTGCCCCGCGAGCCTGCGACGCCCTCGCCCACACKAAAAGAAAAGGCCGGAAGGCATGATGCGCGGCGCAAGCCCGCAGCGTCACACGGCGGCCCGCAGGGCCTGGGCCGCCGCGACCATATTGGTCAGGGCCGGGATCACCTCTTCCCACGCGCGCGTCTTCAGGCCGCAGTCGGKATTCACCCACAGCCGTTCGGCCGGAATACGCTCTGCCGCCTTCTTCATCAGTTGCACGATGTGCTCCTGCGTCGGAATGTTMGGCGAGTGGATGTCGTAGACGCCCGGGCCGATCTCGTTCGGATACCTGAAGTTGTCGAACGCGTCGAGCAGCTCCATATCGGAGCGGGAGGTCTCGATGGTGATGACGTCCGCGTCCATGTCGGCGATCGACGCGATGATGTCGTTGAACTCCGAATAGCACATGTGGGTGTGGATCTGGGTCTCGTCCTGCACGCCATTGGCGGTGATACGGAAGGACTCCACCGCCCAGCGCAKGTACTCGCTCCACTGGGCCTTGCGCAGCGGCAGGCCTTCGCGCAGCGCCGCCTCGTCGATCTGGATCACGCGCACGCCGGCCTTCTCGAGGTCCAGCACCTCCTCGCGGATGGCAAGGGCGAGCTGGTGGCAGGACACCGAGCGCGGCTGGTCGTCGCGCACGAAGGACCAGTTCAGGATCGTCACCGGGCCGGTCAGCATGCCCTTCATGGGCTTGGCGGTCAGCGATTGCGCGTACTTGATCCACGCCACCGTCATGGCCTTCGGGCGGCTGATGTCGCCGAACAGGATGGGCGGCTTCACGCAACGCGAGCCATAGGACTGCACCCAGCCGAACTGGCTGAAGGCGTAGCCGTCGAGTTGCTCGCCAAAGTACTCGACCATGTCGTTGCGCTCGGCTTCGCCGTGCACCAGCACATCCAGGCCAAGCGCCTCCTGTTCGCGCACGCTGCGGGCGATCTCGGCCTGCATCACGGCCCTGTAGCCGGCTTCGTCGAGCTCGCCACTGCGGAACTTGCTGCGTGCCTGGCGGATGTCGCCGGTCTGCGGGAACGATCCGATGGTGGTGGTCGGATAGGCCGGCAGTTGCAGCAGGGCCGCTTGCTTGGGCGCGCGCGCCGTATAGGGGCTGGCGCGCCTGCCGAGCGCGGCGTCGAGCCTGGCGATGGCGGCCTTGACGGCAGGATTGTGCACGCGGGGCGAGGCGCGACGGCTGGCGATGGCGGCCTGGTTGCCGGCCAGCGCGCCGGCCACGGCTGCGCGTCCCTGGTTCAGCGCCCTGGCAACGACTTGCAGCTCGTCGAGCTTCTGCTGGGCAAAGGCGAGCCACGAGCGGATGTCGGCGTCGAGCTTCTGTTCGCTGTCGAGATCGACCGGGACATGCAGCAGCGAACAGGACGGTGCCACCCACAGCCGGTCGCCCAGCTGTGCATGGACCGGCTCCAGCCAGTCGAGCACCGCCAGCAGGTCGGACTTCCAGATGTTKCGGCCGTTGATCACGCCCAGCGACAGTATCTTGTCCGCGGGCAGCCTCGCCACCAGCTCTTGCACTTCGGCGCGCGCATTGATGGCATCGAGGTGCAGGCCTTGCACCGGCAGTTMGAGCGCCAGCGGGAGATTTTCCAGCAGCTGCCCGAAGTAGGTCGCCAGCAAGACCCTGACCTTGCCCTGCTTCAACGCCTGGTACGCCGTGACGAAGGCTTGCTGCCATGCCGCGCCGAGTTCGGTCACCAGCGCCGGCTCGTCGATCTGCACCCATTCGATGCCTTGCGCGGCCAGCTCGGCGAGCAGCTCGGCATAGACCGGCAGCAGACGCGGCAGCAGCGCCAGTTTGTCCGAATCGTCCTTGGCCTTGCCTAGCCACAGGTAGGTGACCGGACCGATGATGACAGGCTTGGCCTTCACGCCGAGGGCCCGTGCCTGCGCGAGCTGCTCCAGCAGGCGGGAGCTATCGAGCKAGAACTCGGTGGCCGCGCTGAACTCAGGGACGATGTAGTGATAGTTGGTGTCGAACCACTTGGTCATCTCGCCCGCGGCGACGCCGCCGCCGCAGCAGGCGCTGTGGTCTTCGGTACCCCGGGCCGAGCGCCCGCGCGCCACGCGGAAGTAGTTGTCGAGTGCATCGCCATGGAAGCCGCGCACGCGCTCGGGCAGGTTGCCAAGGGTGAAACTCATGTCGAGCACCTGGTCGTAGAAGGCAAAGTCGCCTACCGGCACCAGGTCGAGGCCAGCCTGGATTTCCCAGTGCCGCTGCCGCAGCTGCGCACCCAGCGCCTTCAGCTCGTCGCGCGAGGATTGCCCCTTCCAGTAGGACTCTTGCGCAAACTTCAGTTCGCGCTTTGCGCCGATGCGCGGAAAGCCGAGGTTGTGTGTGATTGCCATGATGGAGCGCTCCGTAAAGATCGAGGGCCATCATAGGTCTTTGCAAACATGAAATAAATTGGCATTATTTCATCAGGTTATTAGTCTGGCTCATATCAGGCACGGGCGCCGGGCCTGGGAACCTGCGCGCGCCGGGGGCATGCCGAGGCTCAGGCGGCCAGCGCCAGCACCGCCTTGTGGCGGGCCACCCGGCCCGGCTAGATGCCCAGTTGCGCGAACACGTTTCGCCATCGGTCTTCGCCGCTCTTGCGATCCTCCCACCCGGCCGGCTGGGCGACCGCGACCAGAGCCGGCGCCAGCGCGTGCGAGTAGGTCTGGAAAGGGTAAGGCGTGAAGTGCATGAACCGCATCTCGAAGTCGAACGCCGCATTYTCGAAGCGATTGCTCGCGTAGGAAGTCTCGGCCCTGTAGGCCTGGTCGAAATTCGCCACGGTCTGTTCCTGGAACTGGTGGTACAACTCGTGCGCCTGCGTGCTGCGATATTCGAGATAGGAGTTGCCGATATTGTCCTTGTTCATGGTGATCGTTCCGTGAAACTGACTGCCAAGGACGCTTCCGCTMGGATTCATGTTGCTGACGTAGTTCACCTTGTCGAAGTTGGCCTTGTTGTTCAGGGCGGCCTGGACCTCGCGCTGGTTTTGCTTTACCCGCGGTGAGTTGTTGGGGTCCTCCCAGACATTGCGCATCATGATGGCGTTGCCGATGGCACTCCCGATCATTGCGCCGGCAATCCCCGCCGCAGCCCCGGCCAGGATGTCCCAGTTGCCGGAATCGACAACCTGCGCCATGCCCGCGATGGTGGTGGTGCCTGCCGCAGCCGTGCTCAGCATCACCAGGACCGCCTGGCGCGCCGTCGTACCGAGGAGGGTGCCGCTCAGCGCGGAAATGCCCCACAGCGCGCCACCGCCTATGCCGCCGGTGAGCGCGCCGAGCAGTCCGCCCACCACGGCACCCTTGGCGCCGCCGTCGATGCCGCCGGCCACGGCACCGCCCGCCAGCCCGCCGGTTATGCCCGCAAGGACAGGATTGCCAGCCGAGACCACGAACACGAACGCGCCGACCATGCCACCGACCAGCCCGCCAAGCGCCGATCCGAGCGGCGAGAGGCCGGAGGGATCGACGTAGACCATCGGGTTGTTCCCCGCGTAGGCGTACAGGTTAAGCAGCCCCGGGGTTGCCAGGGCCAGCTCCGGCGCCGTCAGGTAGAGCGGGTCCGGGCTGACGAAGCGGCCTATCTCCGGTRCGTAATTGCGTGCTCCGAAGTGATACAGGCCGCTGATCTCATCGAGGATCTTCCCGCCGAACGCGCATGGCACCGCCACCCCGCCGGCTCCCCCCGCCTCGCCGAAGGGATGGAAGAAGCGGCTGCCCGCCAGGGCGCCGGCCGCATCCGTCAGTACCATGACGTGTCCCAGTTCGTTGCCGTGGAGCCAGGTCCGCCCGCCGGCCTGGTCGATGGCGATCGGCGCGCCGCCGGCGCACAGGTAGCGGCGCACCGCGCCGTCGTCGTCCTCCTCGTAGAGGCCCGCCAGGAACAGCGTGCGGCGCGCCGCACCGGCGACGGTTGCCGTGCGCCAGACGCGCTCGCCGACGGCGTTGTAGCGATAGGCGACCGTGGCGCCGTCCGCGCGCTGGACGCCGGCCAGCCGGCCGAAGGCGTCAAACATCAGGTCGCGTCCCGGCAAGCGCACGACGTTGCCGTTCGCATCGTGCGCGTAGAGGGGGACGAGGTTGCCGCCGTCCAGGATGCCGGCGATGCGGTTGCTGCCGGGCGGCGCGTAGACGATGGGCGCGGCGGCGTGGGTCGGGTAGACCACGACGTTGTTGGCGGCATCGTAGGCGTAGCGCCGCACGTAGGCGCCGACGGCGGCCGATCCCCCGCCGTCCACTTCGAGCAGCCGGTAGCGGCCATCCAGGATGAAGCGGCGCGGGTGCGGTGCGTCGGGGCCGGGCGGGCGGCCATCGCGCTGGCCCAGCACGTTGCCGACGTTGTCGCGGTCGTAGCTCAGGTCGTGCAGCACCTCCCCCGCCGGGCCGAGCACACGCAGGCGGGCCAGGAAGCGCGTCAGCGGATCGTAGTCGAGCAGGGTCTGCACGCCGTTCGCGGCGCGCATCGACGTCCGGCGGCCGTGCGCGTCGTATGTCAGCGCGTCGAGTGCGCCCGGCACGGCGGCAAGCCGGCCGGCCCGGTCGTACTGGAACGTGACCTCGGCGCCGTCCGGATAGCGGATGGCGGCGACCTGGCCATTGGCCTGATAGCGGTGCTCCAGCGTCCAGCTCCGGCCAGGCGCGCTCAGCGTGCGGCGCGTAGGCCGACCCCGGGAATCGTATTCGAAGGCCCATTCGCCCGCCTCGTCGTGGGCGGTGCTCAGCCGGCCCAAGGCGTTGGGCAGGTCCGGTGCGTCATACACCAGGTTCTGCGCCAGCATGCCATCTACCGCCGTGCCGGTCGGCCGACCGAGCGCGTCGCGGGCGATGGCGATGCGCCGGCCGGCAGCGTCGGCGCTGCGCACCAGTTGCCCGCCGGCATCGTAGTAAAACAGGTGGCTGCCCGCGTCCACATGGTCGAGGGCGAGCCGGTTGCCCGCGAGATCGAAGCGCTGGCCCAGCATGCGGCCACCCGCCGGGCCGGTTGCCTCGACGAGTTGCCCGGCCTCGTCGTAGCGGTAGGCATGGCTCGTGATCAGCCCGTCGTGGAGCTCGGTAACGCCGACCAGCCGCCCCTGGCCGTCCAGGCGGTGGATGGTCGGCGTATCGAAGAAGCCGCGGGCGACGTTCGCGGGCGACGCGTCGGTATCGTTGGCGTCGTAGGTGACCGTGCGGAATGGCTCGTAGAGCGAGCGCGTGCTGCGCCCGCCGGGCAGTCCGGCAGACACGACCCGGCCAATCGCGTCGTACTGCAACGTCGTGACCCCGCCCGCGGGCACCGGCCCGAAGTCCAGCGAGCCGGCAATGGACGGCTCGCCGCGGCTGGCAACCCAGCCGCGGCTGTTCAGCGACTCGAACGCCGACACCAGCACGCTGGCCTCGTCGATCATGGCCCGGGTCTGCCGCACCTGCCCGCTGCCGTCATGGAATACGCGTCGCCGCAGCGGCGGCATGCCGTCGGCCAGTTTCTGCTGCAGCTCGACATAGGGCGGTGACGCATCAAGGTGGTACGACACGGTCTCGCCCGGATCGGCAAGCGAGTCGCCCGGGAAGGCGAGCGCGGTGACGCGGCCCAGCKCGTCGAAGCCGAAGCGCCAGACCGCGCCGTTGGCGTCCGTCATCTCGTCCKGCTGGAGCGCCGCGTCGTCCCAGCGCAAGCGGGTKACATGGCCGGCCGCATTCTGGAKCCGGACGGGAAAGACCCCGGCGGCATCGCTCGCCAGCGTGGTTTCGTGGCCGAGCGGATCGCGGGTGGCGGCGAGGTTGCCGCGGGCGTCATAGCTGTAGCGGCCGGCGTCGGACCAGACTGCGCCGTCCTCGGTCCGGTAGCCGAGCGCGGCGGCATCCAGCCCTTCGGCGCCGTAGTGGGCGGCGAAGTCTGGCTCGTCGAGCACGCGCACGCTTTGGCGGACAAGATTGCCGGTGGTCGCCTGGCCGGGCGGGAGTCCGGTGAATGGCTCGCCATCGTAGTAGTAGCGGCGCTCGCGCACCAGGGCGCCGTCGCCGCGCCGCTCGGTCACCCGCGACGGCAGCGCGCTCGGCCGTCCATCCGGCGTGCGCGCGAATTCGACCTCGCTGACCAGCGTCAGCGGCGCCGGGCCGTTGGCCGACATCTGGTCTCGCGTGACGTTGCCGCTGTCGTCGAACGCGTAAAGATGCTCGATGACCACCGGCCCCTCCGCCCCGCCCGGGGCCTCGTTGCGGATGGTGTGACGGTGCACCGTGGCGACCGGCGTGCCGTCGGTGCCGTGTTCGGCGACATTTGCCGCCCACGCACTGCTCGAGCGGCGCATCACCGGACCGCCTGGCGGGCCTTGCGTGGTCTCCAGCATCTTTCCCCAGCGGGCGACGGCCAGCGCGCGTTCGTCGCGGCCCAGGCCGTCCGTCGGCGTCGCATCGAAGCGCATCGCCGTCAGCAGAGCCGGCGCCGTGGCGTCGCCATGATCGACCAGCTCGACGCGGCCGAAGCCGGCGAAGCGCCGCTCGCGCCCGTCGTAGACGCCTTCGTGATAGCGAATCTCCTGCCATGTGGACAGGCCCGCCAGCGGATCCTCCTGCCGGACCTCGGCGACCACCTGCACCGGAAACGGCAGGAAGGTGTTCCAGGGATGCCCTTCGGCCCGGTCACGCGCGGCAAACTGGCTCGAACTGCTGTAGCGGATGCGCGTGTGCTTGCCCAGGCCGTTGTCGATGGCCGACAGCAGGTAGGGCTTCTCGTCGCCCCCGAGGTCAAGGAAGAAGTAGCGCGTACGCGGGCGCCGCTCCGACTCGTAGCTCCACAGCACGCCGGCCGTCCCCGCACCGAGCATGTCGGCCATCCGCACGTCGGCCCCGCCGCTCGGCGGCGCGTTCCCGAGCCGGACAGGCGCGGCAAAGCCGGTACCGGTGCGGTTGATCCAGACCGTCACGACATCGCCTTCCACGACGACGAGATCGGCCAGCCCGTCGCCGTTGACGTCGCTCAGGAAGATGCGGCGCGGCTGTTCGGGCCGCGCGAAGGCCGGGGAGCCGGCGAGCACCCGCCGCCTGCCCCAGCGGCCGAGGCCTTCGTACGGCCAGTAGGACACCTCGCCGGACCTGACCAGGACGATGTCGGCCAGGCCGTCCCCCGTCATGTCGGCAAGCTGGACACGCGGGTCCGCGAGCGACACGT
Source organism: Cupriavidus sp. 05T41 (assembly GCF_056396525.1). Taxonomy (NCBI): domain Bacteria; kingdom Pseudomonadati; phylum Pseudomonadota; class Betaproteobacteria; order Burkholderiales; family Burkholderiaceae; genus Cupriavidus; species Cupriavidus sp. 05T41. Next base: position 14,536 of record NZ_JBFTLQ010000077.1, on the reverse strand, counting down.
CGGGAAAGGCATCGATATCCCGCACGCGCGGGATCGGCGGCAGCGACTCCCAGCCCTCGCTGCCACGGTTGAGATGCAGGACGAAGGCCGATGGCGTGGTGCGCAGCAGGTCCACCTGTCCGTCGGCATCGAGATCCACGAGGCGGTTGTTGGGATCGCGCAGGCTGTAGGCCGGAGCCCGGCGGTAGCGCTGGAACGGCCCCCATGTGGCCGGGCCGGTCTTGGGAAAATAGCCGGTGTGCGGGCCCTCGGTCACCAGCAGGTCGGCGGCGCCGTCGCCATCGGCGTCGCCGAAGCTGGTCCCGGGCGCKCCGAGGTGCGCGCYGTCGGGCAGGCTGCGGATCTGCCGTGGCGCATCGAAGCTGCCATCGCCGCGATTGGCCCAGTAGCAATGGCGCTGGTCGTCGATCTGCACGATGTCCGGCAGGCCGTCGCCGGTGCAGTCGAGCAGGTCGGTGCCGGGCAAGCCGAGCGGCGCCAGCGCAAAGCCCAGCGGGTTGACCAGCGGGCGGCACCGGCCGGTCTCTGGCCTGAAGCTGGTGTAGCCGAAGGTGAGCGGCGGCATGGTGGCCGTCTCGCCGGCGCGATGGCCGGTCAGCTGGATCTGCCGCAGCAGCGACAGCGGCGTCTCGGCGGGCTCGGCATAGCTCAGCGCGTAGCGGCGGATCAGGCTCTGGCCGGCGAGCCGGTCACAATGGATCTCGATCGACGTGCAGCGCAACGCCGTCGTGACCGGGAAGCCGTGCCTCGCCGTGGCGAACACATCGGGCCGCGGCGCGTAGGCAAGGACCACGCGGTAGGCTCCGTAGGCCACCTCGCCGAGATAGCGGTTGTTGCCATCGGCGACATAGCGGTAGCGGATCTGGTTGCCGTTGCGGTCCTCGGCCTCCTGCAGCGCCCACGCCAGGATGCGGTCCGGATGGTCGGGGTGGACGATGCGCGCCTCGCTGTCCACGCCATAGCGCTGGACGCCGCCCTCCTTCGGGAATATTTCCCAGTGGTCGCCGCGCTCGATGCGGGCGAACAGTTCGTCATAGCGGGGGCGCCAGCGCCCGTCGGCKAGCCGCACGAGTTCGCCGTGCAGGTCGAGGCGGAAGCCGTCGGTGTCGTCGTAGCGCACGAAGCGGCGCTCGCCGTCGCGGTGGATCGACGGCACGCCCAGCGCCCAGCCAAGGCCAAAGGCGCCGTTGGCCCCGCCGGAGTTGTAGGCCAGCGCCAGCGCCGGCCGGATGCCTGCCGGACCTGCCGGCAGGCGCAGGTCCAGGACATAGCTGCCGGTGCCGCGGTTATAGTCGGCCACGAAGTTGCCGCCCAGCCCGCGCACGTCGCCGCCGCCTTTGGGCAGGCTGACGCCCAGGGTGGACACGCCGGACAAGTGCGCCATGACGCCTCCTCACAGGCGGCTATGCATCCCGCACGGCCAGGTCAAGGAACCGCGCGGTCGGGTTCTTCCAGGCCAGCAAGCCAACCCGCCCGCCCACCGGTATCGACGCATCGCGCCCCGCGAGCACCGGCACGCCGTCGAGTGCGGCCACCAGCGCGTTGTCGACCACGGCCACGCTGAGCTGGTATGTCCGCCCGGCGTCATAGCCGGCGGCCGCATCCACGGCGGGCGTGTCGAGCTCGGCAAAGACGCCGGCCACCTTCTTGCCGAGCCGGCGGTAGCCCAGCGTGGCATCCATCAGGAAGTAGTAGAAATTGTCCGCATCCTGGTAGCGGAAGACCACGCCAATGCCGTCGTGGTCAGAGGCGAGGCGCGTGCGCAGGACCAGGTCCCGGCGCGCCGGCCAGCCGGCATCCGTCCTGCCGACCAGCATGGCGCCCGGCTTGGCCGCGCCGGCATCCTCCAGGGCGGCCGCGTGCAGGCCCGATTGCTGCAGGACGCGCTTGCCTGCCGGGTCGTAGCTCCACGCCCCGGGGCCGCCATCGGTGGCCCCCGGATCGTCGACGATCTCGAAGCCCGCCAGCGGGTCGGCGCCGAAATCGCCTTGCGTCACCGTGCGGCCGCGCGGCACGTACGTGTAGTTGGCAAAGACAGCGACATTGCGGATCTTGTCCCAGCCAAACCCGGCGGCAAAGGCGGCAGCGTTGAGCCCCGGGTCGATCCGGATGACCCACGTGCCCGCGAGCGGGCGGCCGCGCAAACCCGCGAGTGCCGCATCGGCGGTGCCGACCAGTCCGTTCGCGTCGGTCACCGCGTTGGCGCTGGTCCCGTCCAGCTCGACCGTCACGGTCAGGTTCGCCGGGGATGCGCCCTCGACGGTCTCGAGGTTCAGATAGAGGTCACGGACTGTCGGCCCGGTGTGGTTGAAGGGCAGGTACGCTTCGTCGATGGCATAGCGCATTTCCCCGGTGGACTGGAAATTGAAGAACTCGTCCGGGAACTGGAAGCGCAGCGACAGCCCGAGCATCTGCTCGTCGCGCCCGGCCGCCGCCAGCTCCGCCCTGACCACGCTCGCTACCTGGCCGCTGTAGTAGGCGTCGTAGTAGAGGACAAGATGGACGTTGGTGATGGTGCGGTAGTCAACGTCGTTCACCTCCGGCGGCAGGTCGAGGACCCAGCCGCCGGCGACGCCGCTGTTMTCGAACACGGCAAGGACCTGCTCCTCGGTCGAGGTGAAGACGAAGCCATCGCCGCGCAGGTCGAAGCGCGACAGGATCATGGTCTCCGCCTTCTGCACGCGCGTCTGGACCGCGCCGTTGCGGTTGCGGTCCAGGGAAATGCCGCTGCTGGTCAKGGTGCCGTGCAGGCCGTCGGCACCGACCAGCCCTTCGATCACCACTTCCACGCGGCGCAGCTTGCGGCGGTAGGTGCCCGGGTTCCAGCGGTCGAATTCGTCGAGCGCGGTCTGGAAGTCGAGCCGGCCGGTCTGCTGGAAGTCCCGGCGGAACTGKAACGGGTAGCGGTCCGCGAGGGCGATGCTGACCTTGACCGGCGCCTTCTTCGCGGTCTCCAGCAGGCGGTCGTAGCTGAACTGGTCGATGTCKGCGAGCAGCAGGTCGGCGGCCATCAGGCCGTCCAGTTCGCTGCGCGCGTAGTCGAAGCGGATCCGGTTCACCGTGGTGTCGTATTCGAACTCGTAGGCGCGCTCCATCAGGAACGCCGCGCCGATGGCCCAGTCGAGGTAGCGCCGGCTGATCTCGCGCTGGGCTTCGGCCAGGTTGTCCCACAGCTCGGGGGTCAGCTCCTGGTCCTCGAAGGCATTGAGCTGGCTCTTTGCCTGGGCGGCGCGCAGTTCGGCAAGCTGCTGCTGGGCCTGGGCTGCCCCGACGCCCTTTGCGGCGACCTTCGCCTGGGCATTGGCCAGGGCCAGGTCCCCGCCGAGCTGGTCGATCTTGCGGTCCATGTCGCGCAGTTCGAGGTCGCGGGTGGCCTTGTTGCGGCTGCGGTTCATGGTGCGCAGGATGTCGCCCTTGGACACGTCCTTCGTATAGTAGAAATCCGACGTGCCGGTGATCCCGGTATAGGTCTCGTGGACATAGGTGAGCTGGATGCCGAGCTGCTGGGCAAAGTCCGGATCGACATGCACGCCGCCGTCCGGCGCCGAATAAAGCGCACTGATCTCGTCATAGAAGGCGGTTTGCTCGGCAACGGCCTCGTAGTCGTCCCGCGACGCCTGCGCTTGCTCGATGCGCTGGGCAGCCAGCGCCGATGTCTCCTTGGCCACGCGCTCCTGCTCCTGGGCAAGGGCGACCTTCTGCTTCTCGACATTGACCGCCGACTGCTGCGCGGCCACGGCCTGTTCGAGGGTGAGCCGGGTGAATGCCTCCTTCTCCGCCGTGCTCTTGAAATTGAGGTAGGCCCGCTCGGCCTGGACCGCCTGGTTGGCGAAGTAGCGCGCCTGGTTCTGCAGGTAGCGCCACGGATGAATCGGGATGATGTCGTCCGGGAAGCCAAGATAGTTGATGCCGTTGGCGATCTGCTGGAGGCTGGCGAGCGCCTGCAGCACGAGGATGCGCCGCTGGTACCCGATGCCATCGAATTGCAGCCAGTCGGGGGCGTTCAGCAAGGCCATCGTCTCGGCCGCCAGCGGCGCGAAGCTGCCCGCGTAGAKGGGGCCGTCGATCACGTAKCCGCCGGGCACGACCTTGACGATCCGCTCATAGGCGAGCCGCGCGGAGGCGGGGTCCTGCTGCCGGTAGTAGCGGTCGCCCTCGGCCAGGTAGGTGCGGGCCAGCCGGGTCCAGAGCATGGGCCGTTCGATGGCGAGGTTCAGGTAGCGATAGTCGCGCGCGAGCACGAAATAGTTCGCCGCCAGGTCGTAGCGGCCCAGCGCATGATAGGTATCGCCGAGCGCCAGCGGCAGCACGAAGCCGCGCACCTGGGCGAGGTAGGAGATGAATATGCCCGGCACGGTGAGGTCGATGCCGAGGTCCACCAGCCTGGCGGCATCGATGCGCGGCTGGTAGAGCGCAGTTTCGAGCGCGGCGGCGCCGTTGTCCGACAGGTCGATCGTGATCGCCCCGTCCCGCCCGGCGACGTCGACCGCGATCACCGGTGCCACMATGCCGACCTCTACCTGGTGCCACGTCACACCGCTCCTGAGCAACAGCGGCAGCCCCGCCGTCCCGACCGGCCGCGTCACGGACGCACTGCCCGGATTCAGCGCCTGGGTCACGCTCCAGTCGAGCCGGGCCGGCAACTGGTTCACCGCCGCGGCGAACCGCGTGGCGGCCCCGGCGCCATCGCCCGCGAGGCTGCTGACGACGCCAAGGTTGTGATCCATCGAGGCGGCTACGCCGGGACTGCGAAGGTTGCGGTACGTCTCGGCAGCCCGCGAAAAACCGGCCTGCGCGCCTTCGATGTCGCCGCTGGCCAGCGCGATGGCGGCCAGKATGGCATGGCCATCGCCCTGCTCCGCCTCGTTGCCGGCGCCCAGCGCGTCCTCGGCATGCCGGCGGGCCAGGTCGAATTCGCCCTGCCGAAGCAGCGTCAGGCTCAGGGCCTGGGACCGCTGCGCCTTGCCGGTGCCGCCGGCGTAGCGTTCGGTCAGTTCGGCCACGCCCGGCGGCGGCTCGATGGGCGGCATGATGTCCGCCGTCGGGCCAAGGGATGGCCGCAGGCGATGGATGCTGGCACTGGCTTCGAGGATCGGCTGGACCAGTTCAAGCCTGGAGAGCAGCTCGGGAGCGAGCTTGCCGATCACAGGTGGGAAGACGGGCCAGACCAGGACCGGCAGCAGGCCCCACGCGGCCAGATAGTGCGAGAGCGCTTCGCCGTAGCGCTGCCGGAAGAACGCCGCGTTGCCCTGGAGGACATGGGTCTGGATCCGCTGTTCGAGCGGCAGGTMCGAAGTGGGGTCGAGGATGGCTGCCAGGGAAAGTGACTTGGTGGTGTACACCTCGGCCAGGTAGGTCGGCATCCTGTGCTCCCGCGATCGATTTCACGCCGTGACAGCGAACGGCCACGGGCCATGCACCGCTACAGCCTAGTCGAAAGAACGGAAGATTCGTAGGAGAGGGCCAGCCGCGGGACGACCGCCGCCCCTGGTGAAAGCCGGCGGCTCCACTGTTCAGGGGCGGGACGCCAGGATCCCGGGTGGATCCAGTGCCTGGCGGCATAGCATAAGCAAATACTTATGCTTACGAGAAAAACGTTTAATTATCATTAATGCATTGCCATGGCTACGCTTGGATCGAAGTCACCAGATCCCGGGGCGTTCGATCATGGGCCAGTCAACCAGCTATCCAGGCACTGCTGCAGAGTCGATGCCGACACAATGGCATCAATGGCATCCCGGTGTCKACAGGGAGCCGCCTCTCGGCGCCCATCTCGTCACGGCGCGGCACGGCTACAGCCACCATGGCATCTATGTGGGCGATKGCAAGGTGGTGCACTACGCCGGTTTTTCCGGGTCGTTGCGTTGCGGCCCCGTAGAGGAAGTCAGCGTCGCGCGTTTCGCCGGCGGTCACGCACTTTCGGTCGAGCCCGGCCCCCGTCCGGTCTACCTCGCGAACGAAGCCGCGCAGCGTGCGCGCTCACGGCTGGGCGAGAATCGCTACAGGCTGCTGACCAATAACTGCGAGCACTTCTGTGCCTGGTGCCTTTATGGCGAAAGCCGCAGCGAACAGGTGCGCGCGTGCTTCATCGACCCTGTTGCGGCCCTGCGGACCGCGCTATGCCTGCTCACGGCATGCCTTGCGTCGGCTTCGCCGATGTGGCCCATCGGCACTGCCGTGGCCTGACCCGTGCCGGCCTGGCGCGGCATGGCCTTAGCGTGATTTGCCCCGCACACTCTTCCTGGCATTCCCGGCGCGAGGGGCGTCCTTGCCCGCCAAGGCGCCTGCGCCGTTCATCTGCTCCATCCACGACAGGGCGTCGACGTACGACAAGAACTGCTGGAGATATCCTGGCGACAGCTCCCGCATCAGCAAGAGCGCCCGGTGCACCAGGTGGTTCGAGTTGAGCGGGCCGGCATTGTCGGGAACCTGCTGCTGCGACTGCCGCAGTTGCCGGTCTGAACTGACCCTGAGCMTGGACCAGGTTTCCCTGAAATGATCGAGCACCTCCAGTTCGGGAAAGGCGGCTAGTCCGGGCCGGGGCTCCCTTGCTGCCGCGCCGCCGCCGTCAGCCGGCGGCCGGCCGGCGGCGTGGCTGGTGGCGTGACTGGCGATGTATTCGACAAGCTCGCCAAGCGCCCCGCGAGCGGGCGCGGGTGCCGCGGGCGCGCCAGCGGCATCGCCACGCTTGCGTGCGGCGCTTTCGAGATCGTCGCCATATGCCTTGAGCAGCTTGGACAGCCGGTCGTCCAGGAGGCGCCGCGCCTGGCCGCCGTGGCCGGCTGCCCGCCGGTCGAGCGCGTCCATGAAATGAAAGCGGATGGGATCGAGGCGATCGGCGCCGCGCTCGCGCCATGCGTCGAGCGTCGCCCGGGCGTGGCTTGTCCCGCCGCCACCGTTCCCGCCAGCCTGGGTCTCGTCATTACTCACGGGGCTTCACCGTCGCCCGGGATGGCCTGGGGATAGGCGMGATTTCCACCCGGCGGTTCTTCGCCTGCCCCACGGCATCGGCATTCGACGCCACGGGCTGTGCCGAGCCGAACGCGGCCGCAAATACCGAGGACGACGGAATACCGTCATCGACMAGCGCGCGGGTCACGGTCAATGCGCGCTGGGCCGACAGCTCCCAGTTGTCGGCGAACCGGCTGTTGCCCTCGCGCATCTGCTTGTCGTCGGTAAAGCCGCTGACCATGAGGATTTCGTCCCGGGCCTGGAGGTACGCGGACAGCGGGCCGGTGAGGCTCTTCAATACGTCCCGGCCCGCGGGCTGCAACTGATCGGAATTCAGCGCAAACAACACGTTGCCGCTGATGCCGATACGTCCATTGACCAGCGTCACCCGGCCCGCCGCCAGCGGCCCCGCCAGCGCGTCTTCCAGGGCCTTGCGGCGCTGCGTCTCCACCTGCCGCYGCTTGACCTCTTCCTCCAGCCGGGTCGAGAGTTCCAGCTGCACGCCGATCACGCCCACCAGGATCAGAACGAATGCCCCGAGCAGCACCGACATCAGATCGCCAAAGACGGCCCAGGTCGGTACTGCCGGCTCCAGCCCGCCGTCGATGTCCTCGCTCATGCTGCCTCGGTGCCGGCGGATGCCCGCTCGCCGGCGAGCTGTTGCAGGTCTTCGACGATCTGCTTTTGCGACAGCATGCTCAGGTCGATGACTTCCCTGGCCTGTGCCACGTAATACGCAAGTTGCTCGTCGCTGCGCGAAATGGACTTGTCCATGGCCGCTTCGATGCGCTGCAGGTGAGCCACCAGCTTGTCGTTCGACTCGCCAAACGACTGCACGGCGACGCCGAATGCTTCACCCAGGCTCGCCACCTCGACGGCGCTGCCGGTGACCTGCGCGGCCACTTCCGAGAGCTTCCCGGTTTCGGCCTCGACCTTGTCGGTGAACCGGGTGCCGACGCGATCGAGCAGCTCGGCCGACGTGGCGACCAGCGCGTCGACCGCCGTCCGTTGCTCGGTGGAGGCGTGATTCACGGCATCGAGCAGGGTGCCCAGCGTTTCCAGCAGGCGGCTGCGCTCCTCCAGTATCGCGTTGTCGTGGGCCAGGCTGTCGGAGAGCTTCTGGCGCAGTTCGCCGATGACGTCGGCCGCGGCCCTGGGCGCTTCCGAGGCGGCTTGCACCAGCCGGCCGATCTCGGCAATCGTCTCGCTGGCGTGTGCCTGCGTCCGGGACGAGATATCGCTTGCGGTCCGCGCCAGCGTCTCGCAGATTTCCTGCTGCCGGCTCGCCGTCTGCGTGCTGGTCTGTTCCCATTCCTTGCGCAGCGTGGCTGCCATCGCGGCGAGCGACTCGGTCCAGGCCGCCAGCCGCTGCTGGTCCCGCGATGCCAGGTCCGCCTGCAGTTGCGCGGCAGCCTTGGGGGCCTCGGCGGCGGCTTGCACCAGCCGGTCGATCTCGGCGATCGTTTCGCTGGCGTGTGCCTGCGTCCGGGACGAGATATCGCTCGCGGTCCGCGCCAGCGTCTCGCAGATTTCCTGTTGCCGGCTCGCCGTATGCGTGCTGGTCTGCTCCCATTCCTTGCGCAGCGTGGCTGCCATCGCGGCGAGCGACTCGGTCCAGGCCGCCAACCGCTGCTGGTCCCGCGATGCCAGGTCCGCCTGCAGTTGCGCAGCAGCCTTGGGGGCCTCGGCGGCGGCTTGCACCAGCCGGTCGATCTCGGCGATCGTATTGCTGGCGTGCGCATGCGTMTGCGACGAAATCTCGCGCGCGGTCTGGGCCAGTGCTTCGCAKATTTMCTGCTGCCGGCTGGCGGTGTGTGCGCCCGTCAGTTCCCATTCCGTGCGCAGCGTGGCTGCCATCGAGCCCAGCGATCCGGTCCAGGCCGCCAGCCGTTCCTGGTCGCGCGATGCCAGTTCCGCCTGCAGGGCCGCCGCGGCCTGCGGGGCCTGCGCGGCGATTTGCACCAGCCGGTCGATTTCGGCGACCGTGTTGCTGGCGTGCGCCTGCGCGTGGTCCGACATGTCGCGCGCGGTTTGTGCCAGCGTCTCGCAGATCGCTTGCTGCCGGCTCGCGGTCTGCGCCCCCGCCTGCTCCCACGCCTGATTCAGCGCCGTCGTCATCGCACCGAGCGTCTCGGCCCATACCGCCAGCCGCTGTTCATCCCGCGCTGCAAGCTCCGCCTGCAGGCCGGCATGTGACTGGCCCACCGCGCGCACCAGCGATGCCGAGTGCTGCTCCAGGGTCGCCGCGGCCGCCGCCAGGGCGTGCTGGTTGTCGCCTGCCAGCTTCGCGCTGACGCGTTCGTGCCGCGCCAGTACGTCGCTCCACGCCTCCGATACGCTGCCCGCCGCGGTCTCCAGGCGGGTCGAGACGTTTTCCAGCAGGCTGGCCGAGCGCTGCTCGAAAGTCGCGGCAAAGCCGTCGAGCGAGCCGCGCAGGTCCCGGGCAAGCGCCTCGTTCGCACGCTGCTGGCCCGCCAGCGCGTMGCCCCAGATCCCCGCCACCTTGGTCGTGGTGGCCTGGAATCCCGTGGACAGGCCATCGAGCTGACGCTGCACGGCCTGCGAGACAGCGTCGTGCAACGACGCTGTTTCGCGCGCAAGACCTGCCATCGTGGCCTCCACGGCCGGCTGCAGCGCCGCACCCGCCGCGCGGGCGCTTTCCGCGACGCCTTCCCTGAGCGACTGCTCCATGGCGCCGGCCAGGCGGCTGTATACGGCCTCGGCCTTGCCCTGGAAGGCGTCCTGGCTGGCCATCTGCCGCTCGTTCATGGCGGCGCTCTGCTGCTCCATGGCCGCCATCATGGCCTGCAGCCGGTCAACCAGGGCGGGCATCGCCTGCGCCTGCTGTTGCAGCAGCTTGAAGGATGCCTCGCGCTGATGGGCCTGCGAATAGATGCGCAACGTCGTCGCGATCTTGGCGTCCAGCATCTGCGCCGCCTGGATCCGCGCGTGCCGGCACAAGGTGGAAAGCAGCCCSAGCATCGCGGAAGTGGCCACGCCGGCGATCGAGGTGCCGAACGCAAAGCCCAGGCCCTTGACCGGTGCGGCCAGCGAATCGCGGATCGCCTGCAAGTCCGTCGCGCTTTCCAGCGCCATCCCGGTGCCCCGCAGCGTCACCACCATGCCCAGGAACGTGCCCAGCATGCCCAGCAGCACCAGCAGGCCCACCAGATACGGCGTCAGCGACGGCCCCGGCAAGCCCACGCGCTCACCCTCGATGCGCAGCCGCACCGCATTGCGCAGGCTGGGGTGCAATTGCTCAAGCCAGGAGCCCAGGCTGGCCGGCGCTTCGGACAAGCCTGCCACGGCGTGCGTCAGGCCGGATGTGGCCTGCTGATAGCGCCACAACTCGAGCGCGCCCGCCAGGTAGAAAGCGCCAACCAGCATCGTGACCGCCAGCGCCAGCGCATTCGAGCCGACATAGCCCACGCCGATCCAGCACACAGCGATCAGACCCGCCAGGAAAACAGCAAACTTAACAAGATATCGGGACATGGCGCCCTAATTAGCTGGTGCGAAAAGCCGCGAGCAGGCCTTCTACCGGTTGTAGACGAACTTCCAATTCAGCGAGCAACACGCTCTGCATATCCTTGCGGAACACTTCCAGCCATGCGCCGGGCGTCACCGCCGCGGGGCGTTCGGCGGCCTCGGCGGCCTCGGCGTCCGCCAGCGCCGCCTTCYCCGCCCGGCGMAAGCGCTCGAAGTGCCCTGCGAGCAACGTGGGCACCGTAGCCAGGAGGCTGCGCTCGCGCACGACCAGCGCTCCCTCCATCACGCCATCCACCGCCGCGAGCCGGGCCATCTCTGGCGACCTGCCGGCCAGCATGCCGCGCAGGCGGGTGCGCAAGTTGCCGATATTCGTCTCCATCGTCTGTTGCAAAGAGAGATAGCGCTGACGAAAAGTAGCGTAATCGACATCCGTGTCCACGTGTGCTGCCTTCGTGGGCACCGGCGCGCGCCCGGACCGCCTGGCGGCGGTGGACGCGGTATCGCCGGCAATGGCATCCGCCAGCGCGGTCCGCACGCGCGCGCATTCGCGCTCCTCGGCGCTGCCGAATGTCCGCGCGCCGGTGGCAACCGCCGGCGGACTGCCGTTCAGCGCCCCGGACAGCGCAATGGCATCCGTCCAGCCAAGCCATTGGCTCAGCCGGTCCGACAGGGATTGCCTGGATTCGGGAACATCGACGTCCGTCAGGCGAGCAAGCAAGCGAACGAGCGTCGGGCCGCTGAAACCTGTGTGCCGAGGGGCTTGCACCATACCACCAGAGTCAAAAAAGGGAGGAGTTTACACCCCCGACGGCAGGACGCCTGCTACTGCCCGCTGTCCGGCCGCCATCCGTACCCGGTGTCGACCGACATGCCGCGCGCCCCCGGCGTCAGCGACGAACCGCTGRCGGCAGCGGCGCGCGACCTGGGCGAAATKGATCGCTTAGTTCAACCCACCTGTCCGGCGTGCTCGCCGCCAGCATGCTGAMGGCGTTGATCAGCGCCRGCATGGCTTCACCGAAGCGGCTGTCCGGCAGAAGGCCGCGCAGGGCMTCAGGCGCCTGCCCCACCCTGTTCGACGCGCCGGAGCGCGGCGCCCACCTCGCCATAGAATTGCCGCAACGCGGCGGCTTCCAGATCKGGGGGCTGCAGGGCCGGCCACAGCAGCGCGACGATATCCCGCGCCGTGCGCTCGATATCCACTTCCCGCTGCCGCGCGATGGCGTCCCACAGGATATGTTCCATCGGCCCGAGGATGGCCGAGCGCAGCAGGCTGAGCGGCAGGTCGGTGCGGATCTCGCCGCTCTCCCGCGCCCTTGCCAGCAGGTCCATCAGCGGCGCGGTGTAGCGCCGCTGCAGTGGCACGAAGACTTCGCCCAGGCCGGGGCCCTTGGCACGGCCTTCGGACAGCACCAGCGCGCACAGCCCGGTGCCCTGGATCAGGAACAGGCGCAGGTGGGTGCGGACGTAGAACTCGAGCTGGACCTTGGTGCTCTGGTCGCGCGGCAGGCCTTCCTCGACCACGCCGATGATCTCGTCGTACCAGTCTTCGATCACGCGCGCGCAGAGTTCGCGCTTGCCGTGGAAGTAGGTGAAGACGGTGGCTTCGGAGATGCCCAGGCGCTGGGCGATCTCGGTGGTGGTGGCGCGCTCGTAGCCCAGCTCGGCGAAGACTTCGCGGCTGACGCGCAGGATATCGCGGATGCGCTGCTCCGCCTTGGCGCCAGCGGGGACGCGGCGCCGCACCATGATGTCGTCCATCGACTTGTTACCTCGCTTGCCGGGAGCCGGCGATTATAGTGCGGCGCAGCAAACACTGGCGCTGACTGGCCGCCCGGGCATGCTGCGGCGCAGCCTCGGTGCGTGTCATGGCATTGTAATTGATCTTTACTCAACTCAAGGTTGCTTTTTTCGGAGCCAGCGTGTACTTTTGCACTCAGCGCGCCTGACTATCCGCCTAATACATAGGCCAGGCGGGCAAAAAATATGCGCACCCMGAAACTTGAGCCTTACTCAACAAAGTTGACCAAGACTCAGAAATCCGGGGTTCAGACAAGATTGCGACAGCGCTTTGGAGACGAGTATGACGATGCAGGGTGCGGCTGACCCATCGACTTTGCCCATGGCGGGACGTTCCCATGTACGGGGCGAGACCGACATCCCTTTGTCCGAGCTGACGGTGCCGGCCTTGCTTGCCGGAACGGTGGCGCGCTTTCCCGGCCGGGAGGCGGTGGTATTCCGCGAACAGGGGGTGCGCTGGACCTGGCTGGAATTCTCCCAGGTGGTGGATGCCATGGCGGGCGGCCTGCGCCTGCTGGGACTGGAGCGCGGGGACCGCATCGGGATCTGGTCGCCCAACCGGGTGGAATGGCTGGTGACGCAGTTCGCCACCGCGCGCCTGGGACTGGTGCTGGTCAACATCAACCMGGCCTACCGTCTGTCGGAGCTGGAATACGCGCTGAACAAGGTGGGCTGCAAGGCGATCGTGGCGGCGGAATCGTTCAAGACGTCACGCTACCTAGAGATGCTGCAGACGCTGGCGCCGGAACTGGCCACCAGCGAGCCGGGCCACCTGCAGGCCGCGCGCCTGCCGGCGCTGCGCTGGGTGATCCGCATGGGCGGCGAGCGTACGCCCGGCATGCTGAACTACGATGCGCTGCTCACGCACGGCACGCATGCCATCACCGGGGAGCTGGACACCATCAGCGCTTCGCTGGACCGCAATGACCCGATCAACATCCAGTTCACCAGCGGCACGACCGGCGCGCCCAAGGGCGCCACGCTGACGCACCGKAACATCGTCAACAACGCGCGCTTCATCGCCATGGCGATGCGCTTCTCCGAACAGGACAAGCTGTGCATCCCGGTGCCGTTCTACCACTGCTTCGGCATGGTGCTGGCGGTGCTGGCGTGCGTTTCCACCGGCGCGTGCATGGTATTCCCCGGCGAGGCGTTCGAGCCGGTGGCGACCATGGCGGCCGTCAGCGAGGAGCGCTGCACCGCGCTGCATGGCGTGCCGACCATGTTTATCGCGCAGCTCGATCATCCCGATTTTGCGAAGTACGATTTCTCCTCCCTGCGCACCGGCATCATGGCGGGCTCGCCCTGCCCCATCGAGACCATGAAGCGCGTGATCGCGCGGATGCACATGGCCGAGGTGACGATTGCCTACGGCATGACCGAGACCAGCCCGGTGTCGTTCCAGAGCGCCACCACCGATCCGCTCGACAAGCGCGTKACCACGGTGGGCCGCATCCAGCCGCACCTGGAAGTCAAGATCGTGGACGGCKCCGGCGAGATCGTGCCGGTTGGCGAGAAGGGCGAGCTGTGCACGCGCGGCTATTCGGTGATGCAAGGCTACTGGGACGACGAGCCGCGCACGCGCGAGGCGATCCGCGACGGCTGGATGCATACCGGCGACCTGGCCACCATCGACGAAGAGGGCTACTGCAATATCGTCGGCCGCGTGAAGGACATGCTGATCCGCGGCGGCGAGAACATCTACCCGCGCGAGATCGAAGAATTCCTGTTCCGCCACCCGAAGGTGCAGGCCGTGCAGGTGTTCGGCGTGCCGGACGCAAAGTACGGCGAGGAAGTGTGCGCGTGGATCGTGCTCAAGCCGGGCGAGACCGCCACCGAGGATGACATCCGTGCCTTCTGCCGCGACCAGATCGCGCACTACAAGATCCCGCGCTATATCCGCTTCGTCAGCGAGATGCCCATGACGATCACCGGCAAGGTGCAGAAGTTCGTGATGCGCGACAGCATGACGAAGGAACTCGGGCTGAGCGAGAACAAGACGGCCTGAAGATCCTGCCGGTCCCTGCCCCCATCCGACGCAAGGCCGCCCTGCCCCGGGGCGGCCCATCCAACCAGACTACGAGCATTGATATGAACGAACTCCCCGGCCTGAATTTCCGCCTCGGCGAAGACATCGACATGCTGCGCGAGAGCGTGCGCAACTGGGCGCAGGCCGAACTGGCCCCGCGCGCCGCCGAGATCGACCGCACCGACCAGTTCCCGATGGACGCCTGGAAGAAGATGGGCGACCTGGGCGTGCTGGGCATCACGGTGGCCGAGGAATACGGCGGCGCCAACA
>NZ_JBFTLQ010000076.1:0-36789 GCF_056396525.1 Cupriavidus sp. 05T41 | reverse complement strand
GGCCAGGGAAGGACTCGGGATCGCTGAGCACGGGACGGACATTGCTGGCCGTGTTGATAAGGTACTGGCTGCGATCGAGGTCGATTTCTTTGCCAAGGACCTTCCATTCCTCCTTCTTATTGATCTCGTCGTCCGACGTATCCACATAGAGGTATTCGAAGCGCGCTTCAGACGGGCTGTTGCCCTGGGCATCCTTGCTGCGCTCGATGGTCTTACGCAGATGACGGATAATCTTCCCGCCGGTGCCACCAAGGCCGACGATGAGGTGGTTATTGCTCATGAATTCCTTTATCACGGTTGCGACGCGGGGAAACGCGCCTCTAGTAGGCTGCTCCCTGGCATCATGGGTCGTGGGTGTTCGCTTATTCGTGCACCAGCCTAATCTTCAGGAACAGGCTGGCATCTGGAGTGGTGGCCTTCTTGACGACATAGGACGCGGCCTGCATGCCGCCCGCATCGGCGTCGTCGCTGAAAACGATGGCCTTTGACGCGTAGAGTGCGCCGGCATCCGCCTTGCCGCAGGCAGCGTCGTCGGTAAACGTGATGGCCTTCGATGCGTAAAGTGCCTGTTCGTTGGCGGCCTCAAATCGCTGAGGTGCGGCGTCCACTACGGGCGTGGCCGCTGGAGTATTGCACTGGGCCGCCGGCGCACCGGTGGACGCGGCGTACGTCGTGGTCACGACATCGGGCTGCATCGAGCGGATGCGATCCGGCATGTTGGAGGGCACGGGCTGTTGCGACACATAGACCAGCAAATGCTCAGTACCAGGCTTGCGATCGAATTCGAAGGCACCCTGGCCGGGCAGGAACACTACGCCCATGGCATTGATGTAGTTGTTGTGGCCCGGCTGCGGGTAGATCTGCGTGATCTTGCCGTTGGCATCCTCATTGAAAACGAAGATGTAGGAAGGCTTGTTCACCTTGACACCAAGCTGAAAGCGGTCACCACTCTGGAACTTGCGGCTCGCCAGGACATCGCGGGTGCTGCCGTCGGGGTTCTTGAGGCGGATGAAATAGCTGGCGCCGATGCTTTGGTTGGCTGGTTTCTTGCTGGCCACCTTGATCGGAGTCGCCTTCTGGGCAGAGGCGGGGGCGGCAGCTACCGCTGTGGTTGCATTGGCCGGCTTGCTCGTGGACACCGCGACGACGTCGTTGTCCTCGCCGAAGAACAGGGATTTTGCGCTATAGCTTTCCTGCGCGCAGGTGACGCCGCAGGCCGCGAGCAGCAGGGGCAGGGCAGCGAATTGAAGTCGCATGGTCAGCTCTTGATATCCAGAAATGCGTTGATCGGACAAAAAATGGGGCGGCACGCGATTGGGCGATTCCCCCTATTCATAGATGCTGCTCTTGTCGCCGGCAGCCAAGGACGGGTTTAGCCGAGGTACCTGTGGGATAGGGACTGGGCCTTTGTAGCCCGAGACGGGCGGAATGCTCGCCACCTTTTGCACAGTGAACTTGCGGGCTTCCACGAAGGCCGGTTCGATATGTCCATTGAACTTTGCAAGGTACTCAAAGAAAGCTTGCGTGAAGAACGAACCCTGCAGGCGCTTGCCAGGGGTGACTGGACTTTCGAAGGTGCCGCCTGCGGACGGGCCCCACGACTGCTCGCCATCGCTCGTGGCCGTGATAATCGTGTATCGGCTAAGATCCATTGGCGTGGTCTGGGTGGTACGAACGTTCTGCGTGCTACCTGCGCCATCTTCCGTAAAGCGGATACCCTTGGCCTCGTACGCTTGGCCGGTCCATGCCGCCATCGAAATGCCGGCGCGCTCAGGTACACCGCCGTTGGCCGCAAGGATGTAGCGTCTGGACTCATCCGGGATACCCCTCAGAATCTCGCCGCTGTAGCACGTATCGATGATCAGGCGGGTCTGTCTGCTCGGCGTCTGTGCTAACTCTTGCAACTTGAGGTCGGGTACCGAGCTGTCGAATACACTGATCGCAAAGTCACGGTCAGGGACCCGTGGATCCCCCGAGTCATAAGCGATGATCGACATCTTTCGCGCGTCCCGCACACGGGGAGACGGTACGGGCATGGCCCCGTGGCTGGACACATAGATGAGTACGGTATCGTTCGGTCCCACCTCGTCTTTAAAACGTTTCAGAATGGCTTCGATGTTGGCCTTGGTGGCTTGCGGGCCGAGCAGGGCTGTGGTGCGGTAGTTCGCTTTCTCCGCCTCCATTTTCACGCGTCGTGCATCGTCTTCACCCAAGATGTCGGGCACGCGCTTGTCACGGAAGGTATTGATACCAATGATCAAGGCCCGCTTAGCAGGTGGTGCGGGTCGATCGCGTACCGCCCTCGCATGGGCGGCAAGCGCCTGTCCTGCCTGAACTTCCCAGCGCTTCTCCTTGATGCTCTCCGGATAGAACGGTGAGGTCGACTTGATGCCGACAATTGATTGGACGATGAAGAATGCGCGGTCGACTTCATCCTCATCCTGGTAGTTGCCCACCAGGCGGATCCGGCCTACGCTGTCGCGTGTAACTTGCGCATTCGGCAAACCGTGCCGTTTTAGTTCATAGCGGACGGTTGCAACTAGTGGCTCGGGGACGTTGTAGCCCTGGTAGGCGTTTTGGAAGCCATGAAGCTGGCTGGCGGCACAGCCGCCAAGTAATAGCGCACCCAGGAGTACGAGGCTGCAGTGCAATGATGTCGTGCGCATGATCTTTGGGGCAGGGATGCAGCCGACGCGTGAGCGCAGCCGGGCTGCCCGAAGCAGCCCACCCCACTATCTCGAATTACAGAATCGTAACGGTCTGCGAGGCAACCGCCGCAGGCTTGCCAGCCATGCTCACCGCAAACTCGTAACGGTATTTGCTGCCACTCTTGGCTTCCGAAGGAATCGGCAGGCGCGATGTGTCAACGTTCTGGCCAGCCTCTACGGTGCGATCCTCAGCGGTTTGGCCAGGGAACGGCAAGATCGATTCCTTTCCATCATCGATCACAAAGAGCTTACGTTCTACCTTTACTGGGGCTTCGGAACCGTTCTTAGTCATCGCGATGAACGTGGTTGCCAGATCGATCTTGTCGCCGGCTTTCGCGGTGGTCGGCATGTCGATCTTGGAGACCAACGTCTTGTCGCCTTCCTTCGGGTTGTACTTGATATCCTTCTTGACCTGCTGGTACCCCTTGGTACGTTCAATCTTCGATTCCGGGATCCAGCTCGGATTCTTCTTGTAGCACGTGTCGATGGCCGTGTAGTACGCCGTGGCAAAGCCGGCGGCCGCCCCCAAGGCGCCACCTACGGCTGCGCCAATGGCGGCCTTCTTGATGCTGTCATCCTTGTTTTTGCCAAAGAGCGCTGCGCCGAGCCCGGCGACGATGCCCATGCCGGCGCCCTTGGCCGTCAGAATTGTCTGTTCCTGTGTAACGCAGGAATCAAGGTCCGCGTTAGCGGATTCCTGTGCATGGCTGAAAGGGGCGGCGAGGGGAAACAGAAGCGAGGCGGCAACAACCGTCTTAGAGAAGCGACTGCGAATGACCATGATGATGTTTAGTGTTTTTTGTGAAGAACTTTGTATTTCCCGATATTCGTCCGAGAGTGAATTTTTCTCGAAAAGTGGCACAAACATCACGTCTTAATCCATGGGAGTTGATGCCTTGGCCTTCTCGATGCTGAGCATGCTTATGCAACAGCCTCAATGACGAACTTCATCCTTAGAACGGCATCCTGTCCTTGATTTTCACCCTACGTTGGGTGGGTTTATGCAGGTTCAGGAGGGTGGTAAGCAATCTGTGGAGTGCTGTAATGTTCCACGCTGAACATTCAGTGCAAGACGGCGGTTCGGCATCTGGACCATGGAGAAGGGGGGATCTTTCCATCAGTCAAGGAAGAAGCATCCCACCTCGATAATGTGGGATGCTGCTGTTTATCGAGGCGTGCTGAAAACCTCTGCGTTTGGGCCGGGAATGTAGAGCACATCGGTGGTGCCACCGCGTCTCGTTGGCCCAGCTGCAGTGCCCCCGTTCAATTTGGCGCTCCCGGCGAGTTTCGGGACAATATCTATCCGCCAGTGCAATTGACCGACATCTTCGCAACTTTCTCTGGTTGGCCGGACTGATCCCGAGTGGTTATTCTGACCAAGCCGTGATCAATGTCGCGGCCGACATCCTTGGCATCGACCGCGCCCACTTCGATCACAGCGTCTGGCAGCACATGAGCAAGCGTGGGACGACATCTGGCATCGCCGATTCCAGTCGTGGCAGGTCCTGTGACTCTGGGGCATCGTTGCAATGAGGGGCAGACAGGCGAGCAGCCTGCCGAGGCGCGCGGGAAGGCTTGTCGCACGCCTGAACTACGGCGAGGTACGCTGGTACGGTGAAAGCGGGGGCAAGAGCGCGCCTGCCGGCTCTCGGGAAATGGCATACGGACACCGCCGTTCCTCGCGGTCGCTTCGTCAAGATGCTGAACACACGTACACCGCGTACCGAATTTCTCGTCGGCCAGGAAGTGCAATTTATCGCCTACCGCAAGTGGACCGGAGTCTGTGCCGTGCTCTTCGACGGCGAAATGTTTGCACGGCTGCCAGCGATTCGCGTCCTGGAATACGGCCTCCGAATTTTGTCGACTACCTCTCTATCGGGTAACGATTTCGGTGAGTTGCTTCGCATCTCACCAAGTAGCTTCGCAGCAACTTTCCCTGATTGCTGGAGCGCCATTGTCGAAAAGCGCAAACAAGACGTGCATCGGCGAATGGCTGCGGATCGCGTTGATCCACCTCGCGGGCTCCGACCAAAATATGCTTTATGGTCAACTTTAATGCTGGGGGGGATCAAGCATGTCGTTGCCGATCTAATCGTTGCAAATCGGCAACGTTATGGTTAAGTCGTCACCCCACGTTGCGCCACGGCATACGTACTATCACCTATTGCTGCTCTGCCGCATTTATTTTGCTACAATTAGGGAAAACCCGATGCGGGTTATCACCTAAGGAGCAAGCCATGAACACCCAATCCGATATCAAGATGACCGACCAACTGGAACGCGAACTGATCGACCGTGAACTGGGCCCCCGTAGCCCGGCCTTCATCGACGACGTGAAGAGCGCTGTTGCCGCTGTTCAGCGTGTCTTTGGCCGTCTGCAAAGCCAGGCTCGCCGCGCCAAGATCACCTACGCGAACGGCTGATCGCAGCGGTGGCAACCGTCATCAAGAATCAAGCGTGTGTTGCTGAAGTCAGTGATTTGCAGTTCGTTTGAAGCTATTTGAAGTCTGTTGTTTGCTGTTGTTTGTAGTAGCTGTCTAGTCGATAGTCTGAAGATTGTTTGCAGTCTTGGTTTGACGGCCATGCGGCTGCGGCTCGCCTTCGTGCCATTGCACGAATTGTTGCGAGCGCGGGCATCGGCATCGTCAGACCCGGCGCGGGTGCTCCGCGCGGCAAGACCGGCCAACGCGTCGCTCCACCGGAGCGCAGCGCTTTTTGGCCGGTTTTTTTATGTCCCGCGGATTCCGGCACCGAAGCTGGCTGATCTGCGCCGGGGCTCGCCACCGCGCGTTCTTGCACTGAGCCCGGCCGCGCTCGCGCTGCTCAGCCTTGGCGCCTGGCGCCATGCACGCGCGGCAGCGGCGACCTGGACGTCAGGCCTGCTCGTCGATCCACATCGATAGCCGTGCCTTGTATGCCTGCTGGATATGGCGACGCATGATCTGCTCGGCCTGCGCGGGATTGCGCTGCTCGAGCGCGTCCACCAGTGCGATGTGGTCCTGGTAGGAAACCTGTGCCCGCCCGGGCAAGGCCAGCGTGGTGCGGCCCAGCAGGGCCATCGATTCGTGCAGGGAGCGCAGGGTCTTGAGCAGGTAGCGGTTGTGCGCGCAACGGTGCAGTGTCTCGTGGAAGAGCCGGTTGTTGGCAGCGAGCTTGTCGGGGTTCTCGGCGATGGCGAGATCGCGCTGCACGATGTCGCGCAGCAGCGAGATTTCCACGTCGGTGGCGTGGCGCGCCGCCAGCGCTGCGGCAGTGCCTTCGAGCACTTCGCGCATGACGTACAACTCGCTCACCATGCTGGCGTCGAGCCGCGTCACCATCATGCCGCGGTTGGGCTCGTTGACGACCAGCCCTTCCGACTCCAGTCGCGACAACGCTTCGCGCACCGGAGTGCGCGACAGCCCGAGCGTGGCGGCCAGTTCCACCTCCCGCAGCCGCGTACCGGAGGGCAGTTGCCCGGCCTGGATGGCGTTGCGCAGGTGCTGGTAGGCCCGCTCGGCACGGGGCAGCGAATCGTCTGGGCTGGGGGCGGCGGCGTCGGCGGGGTTAGCGGGAATCATCTCGGCAGGGAAAGCGGAAGAGGCGCAGAAGAGAGTCGGAAAAGGCCCGGAAAAGGCGTGGATAAAGGCCCGGAAAAGGCCCGGAAAAGGCCCGGAAGTTACGCAGAAAAGGCGGTGACCGGCCATGGCCGGTACGGTTCGTCGTCATGAGACAGCCTGGCACGCGCGTAAACTCCCGGTTGCCGGGCCGTCGCCATGATACCTGCTCCGGTGCGCGCTACATCACGACAGGCCAATACCGGCTACCGCGTACCGCTCGCGCGCTCAGGCGCCGGAGCCGGCCGGCGAGTTGAACGGGTGGTACTGGTAAAGCCAGGTTTCCGATAAGGGTTTGCCGTCCAGCCGCAGGAACAAGCGCACGTCGACCGGATCCTTGCCTTCGGCGGTGAGGTCGAACTGGGCGCGCCAGTGCCCGGCCACGCCATTGGGCACCGCTTCCGCAAACACGTAGGAGAAGGTCCCGCGCGAGCTGCTCAGTACCGCTTCGGGCTTGGTGCCGAACGGCAGCTTATCGAGCGGGCCGCCCTTGAACTCCACCATGAACTTGCGCACGCCTTGCGGGCGCGGCTGGCCGGGCTGGCCGCCGTTGCCCAGCCGGGTGGCCACGCAGCGCGCTAGCGGGCTGGGGTAGGGCTCGTCCGCCAGCCAGTGCAGGCGGTAGCGCAGGCGGAAATCGCTGCCGGCCCTGGCGGGTGCCTTGGGCACCCACATGGCGACGATATTGTCGTGGATCTCATCGTCGGTGGGGATCTCGATCAGTTGTACGGCGCCCGCCCCCCAGCCGTCGCGCGGCTCCACCCACAGGCTGGGGCGCCGCTCGTAGTGCACGCCGTCCTGGTAGTGGTCGAAATTGCGGTCGCGCTGCAGCAGGCCGAACCCGCGCGGGTTGTCGTCGCCGAAGCTAGACGCCATGGTGCGCGGCGGATTGTTGAGCGGGCGCCAGATATGCTCGCCGGCGCCGTTCCAGATCGCCAGGCCATCGGAGTCGTGCACCTCGGGGCGCCAGTCCACGGCGGTGCCCTTGCTGGCTTCGGTAAACCAGCACATGGAGGTCAGCGGGGTCAGGCCAAGTCGTGCCACGTCCTTGCGCAGGAACAGCGCGCAGTCGATATCCATCAGTACGCCTTTGCCGCGCTGCATGGCGAAGCGGTAGGCGCCGCACACGCTGGGCCCGTCGAGCAGGGCGTATACCGTCGCGGTGTCCGCATTGCCTGACGGCGGCTCGAAGAAAAAATGCGTAAAGCCGGGGAATTCCTCCGGCTTGCCGGTCTCCGCCACGTCGATGGCGATGCCGCGCGCGGACAGGCCGTACTGGTAAAGCTCGCCAATGGCACGGAAGTACGAAGCGCCCAGGAATGCCACCCAGTCGTTCTTTTTCCAGTCCAGCTTCTTCTGGTCGCCGAGGCGGCTTTCCTGGAGCCGGAAGCCGGCAAAGCCACTGCCGCGCGGCAGCTTGCGCGCGGGACTGTCGGCCGGCATGTCGAAATACGACTCGTCATAGACGATTTCGCGCGCGGCAGGCACGCCCTTGGCGCTGTCGATCACATGCATGCGCACCGGCTGGCGAAAGAAGGTGCCGAGGTGGAAGAACGTGACCGGGAACTGGCCCGGGCCGTCCGCGAACAGGGCGTCATCGGGCTTGAAGCGGATCTTGCCGTGGGCTTCGTAGTCGATCTTGCCAAGGATTTCCGCTGGCGCCGTGGCGGGCGGGGCGTATGGCTTGCCCGCCATGGTGCGGGCACGTTCTATCAAGGTATCGAAGCTGAAGGGGCGGGCGTCGCCCAGCTTGATCCGGCCGGCAGCCAGGACGGAGGGCGTGACCCCGAGGGCCGCGAGCGCGGCGGAAGCGGTGGCGGAAACGAGCAGGCTGCGGCGATTCATCATCGAAGGCGGGTCGTCCTTGGCGCAGTGATACCGAATGGGCAGAACAATGAAAGACGCGGCAAAAAGTGGAAAGTTCGGAAAACGGTATCGGCAAGTGATCCCAGGTCATCGTCTCGTCGTGGATTCTCCGCGGTGATGCGACAAAGATGCGATGAAGTGTAGGCGGTGTGATCCGTGCGGGACGCCTGCATCGCCCGTGCACTGACGATCGCGCTTGGGCAAGCATGCGGATAGAGGTTGACTCTCGCTCTGTGGAATGTAGTATGTGATATATCAAAAGATCCATCCATCAGACAGCAGGAGACGACAGCATGAAAATCTGTATCTATGGCGCCGGCGCGATCGGGGGATACCTTGGGGTGCAGCTTGCACTGGCCGGGGCGGAGGTGAGCCTGGTGGCGCGCGGTGCGCACCTGGCAGCCATGAAGGCAGACGGATTGCGCCTGCAGATCGAAGGCGAGGAGAGGGTGGCACGGGTCCGCTGCACCAGCGACCCGGCCGAACTGGGCCCGCAGGATTACGTGTTCATCACGCTCAAGGCCCACTCGGTGCCAGGCGTGGTCGATCTGATGCAGCCCTTGCTCGGGCCCGGGACCGCGGTGGTGACCGGTGTCAACGGCATACCCTACTGGTATTTCCATCGGCACGGCGGCCCGCTGGCCGGCACGACGCTGGAGAGCGTCGATCCCGGCGCTCGCCAGTGGCGCGGGCTGGGGCCCGAACGTGCCATCGGCTGCGTCCTTTACCCAGCGGCGGAAATCGTCGAGCCCGGCGTGATCCGCCATGTCTATGGCAAGAAATTCCCGCTCGGCGAGCCGGACGGGAACAAGTCGGCGCGGGTGGCGCATCTGAGCGAAATGATGGTGGCCGCCGGCCTGGAGGCGCCCGTGCGCGACAACATTCGCGACGAGATCTGGCTCAAGCTGTGGGGCAACCTGTGCTTCAACCCGATCAGCGCGCTGACCCATGCCACGCTGGATGTCATCACGGCCGACCCCGCCACGCGCGCCTTGTCACGCGCCATGATGCTCGAAGCCCAGGGCATCGCGGAGCGTTTCGGCGTGCATTTCCGTGTCGACGTGGAGCGGCGCATCGATGGGGCGGGCGCGGTGGGCGCGCACAAGACATCGATGCTGCAGGACCTGGAAGCAGGGCGCGCCATGGAAATCGATCCGCTGCTCACGGTGGTGCAGGAAATGGGACGGCTGGTGAGTCAGCCGACACCGATGGTCGACACCGTGCTCGGCCTGATCAAGCAGCGCGAGCGCATGGCGCAGGCGGCCTGAGACGGCTTGTGTGGGATGCGCGGGAGGGCGATGGCGACCATGTGATATACCATATACTCAAAACCACCACCCAAATGTTGCCTGATCTATGCCAATTGTGCATTTTTCTATGCATTCCGCGCATGCCGGGCCGCTTTTGGTAAGCTAGGTGGCTAGCCGCCGGCTGCCCCGCGAGGCAGCCGGGGCGCTGGTATCAATTCGAGCCTATCCATGTCCGCGCAAAGCCAATCCGCTGAACAGCCCACCGGGCTGACCCTCTCTCTCCAGCCCATCAATGCTGGCGCCAGCCTGCGGGACCAGGCCTACGCGATGCTGCGACAGGCCATTTCCGATGCCGACATCTATCAGTCGGATGAAGAGATCCGGCTCGACGAGCGGGTCCTGAGCGAGGCGCTCGGCGTGAGCCGTACCCCGATCCGCGAAGCCATGACGCTGCTGGAGCAGGAGGGATTCCTGCGCACCGTGCCGCGGCGCGGCATCTACATCATGCGCAAGACGAAGCGCGAGATCGTGGAGATGATCCAGGTCTGGGCCGCGCTGGAAAGCATGGCCGCGCGGCTGGCCACGCTGCATGCCAGCGACGAGGAGATCGCCAAGCTGCGGCACATGTTCGACAGCTTCCGCGATGGCACGCCGGCCGAGCATATCGAGGAGTACTCCGACGCCAACATTGCCTTTCACCAGGCCATCGTGCAGTTGTCGAAGTCGCAGATCATCATGGACTCGATCAAGAATATCTTCGTCCATGTGCGGGCCATCCGGAAGATGACGATCTCGCAGAGCGACCGGGCCTCGCGCTCCATCGTCGATCACCTGCGCATCATCGAGGCGCTGGAAAAGCGCGACACGGAGCTGGCCGAGAAACTCGTGCGCCAGCACTCGCTCGACCTCGCGGATTACGTCGAGAAGAACTGCGACTTCCTGGACTGAGACCGGGGGGCTTGCCCCGGGCGGCCAGGCGCGCAGGGCGCCTGCCATGAACGACATGGGCGCGGGAACATCCATCGTTCCGCGCCCACGGCCTTTCGCCAGATGGCGGCGCGCTATCTGGCCAGCGCTTGCGCCATCGTCTTGCCCAGCTCGGCCGGCGAGCGCGCCACGCGGATGCCGGCGGCGCGCATGGCGTCGATCTTGGCCTGCGCCGTGCCCGTGCCTCCCGAGATGATCGCGCCCGCATGTCCCATGCGGCGCCCGGGCGGGGCGGTGGTGCCCGCGATGAACCCCACCACCGGCTTGACGCGGCCACCGCTGCGCGCATCCTGCAGGAAGCGTGCGGCTTCCTCCTCGGCCGAGCCGCCGATCTCGCCGATCATGATGATGCCCTCGGTGTCGTCGTCGGCCAGGAACATCTCCAGGCAGTCGATGAAACTCGTGCCGTTGACGGGATCGCCGCCAATGCCGATGCAGGTGCTCTGCCCCAGGCCGGCGGCGGTGGTCTGCGCGACGGCCTCGTAGGTCAGGGTGCCCGAGCGCGATACCACGCCGATCTTGCCGGCGCGGTGGATATGGCCGGGCATGATGCCGATCTTGCACTGCCCCGGCGTGATCACGCCTGGGCAGTTGGGACCGATCAGGCGGCTGCCCGAGCCCGACAGTGAGCGCTTCACGCGCACCATGTCGATCACCGGGATGCCTTCGGTGATGCAGACGATCAGCCCGATGCCTGCGTCCACCGCTTCGAGGATCGCGTCAGCCGCGAAAGGCGGCGGCACGTAGATGACCGAGGCGTCAGCGCCGGTACGGTCCACTGCGGTGGCCACGGTGTCGAACACGGGCAGCCCGAGATGCGTCTCGCCGCCCTTGCCCGGTGTCACGCCGCCAACCATGCGCGTGCCATAGGCCGCCGCCTGTTCGGAGTGGAAGCTGCCTTGCGCGCCAGTGAAGCCCTGGCAGATCACCTTGGTGTCTCGATGGATCAGGACGGCCATGTCATTTCCTCCCGTTGGCGTGGACGGCCTGTACGGCCTGGACGATTTTCTCCGCCGCGTCGGCGAGATGATCCGCCGACACGATGGGCAGGCCCGAGTCATGCAGGATGGCCTTGCCCAGTTCCACATTGGTGCCTTCGAGCCGCACCACCAGCGGCACCGTCAGGTCGATCTCGCGGGCGGCTGCCACCACGCCTTCGGCGATCACGTCGCAGCGCATGATGCCGCCGAAGATATTGACCAGGATGCCCTCGACCTTGGGGTCGTCGAGGATCAGCCGGAAGGCTGCGGTCACGCGCTCGCGCGTGGCACCCCCGCCCACGTCGAGGAAGTTGGCCGGCTCGCCGCCATAGAGCTTGATGATGTCCATGGTGGCCATGGCCAGCCCGGCGCCGTTGACCATGCAGCCGATATTGCCGTCGAGCTTGACGTAGTTCAGCTCGTGGCGCGCAGCCGCGGCTTCGGCCGGGTCCTCCTCGGTCTCGTCGCGCAGCGCCTCGATATCGGGGTGGCGGTAGAGCGCGTTGTCGTCGAAGTTGAACTTGGCGTCGAGCGCGATCACGTCGCCAGCACGTGTGACCACCAGCGGGTTGATCTCCACCACCGAGGCATCGAGTTCGACGAAGGCGCGGTAGGCCGCCAGGATGAAGCGCGAGGCCGCGCTCACCTGCTTGCCGGACAGGCCCAGGCCAAACGCCAGGCGGCGGGCATGGAAGGGCTGGATGCCGGCGGCCGGATCGATCGCCACCTTGAGGATCCTCTCGGGCGTGCGCTCGGCCACTTCCTCGATCTCCATGCCACCCTCGGTGGAGGCCATCACCGTCACGCGGGATGTGGCGCGGTCGATCAGCATGCCCAGGTACAGCGCGCGGGCGATTTCGCAGCCTTCTTCTACATACAGGCGGCGCACCTCGCGCCCGGCTTCGCCGGTCTGCCTGGTGACCAGCACGGCGCCGAGCATCTGCCCGGCCTGCGCCCGCACCGCGTCGACCGACTTGACCACGCGCACGCCGCCCTTGCCGCCGGGATCGTTGCGGAAGTGGCCGGCACCGCGCCCGCCAGCGTGGATCTGGGATTTCACTACCCAGACCGAGCCGCCGAGCTTGCGCGCGGCGCTGGCGGCTTCCTCCGGGGTAAAGGCAACCGCTCCGCGCGGCACGGCCACGTCGAACCGCCGCAGCAGTTCCTTGGCCTGATATTCGTGGATGTTCACAGGTCTCCTCGCTCTGGTTGGGGCGCGAACCGGCGCGGCGCGAGATTGGCTCGCGACGCGATCGCGCTGTGAAATATGGTATGTAATATATCAAAGAGAAACAAGGAAAAGCCTGTCGATGGCGACAACCAACCGGGCGGCAAAACTGGCGGGCCGCGGCTCGTGAGAAACCGGAATCAATCCACGTAGATTCAGCAATTCAGTTCATTTGTGCGCTATTGCCGTCCAAATGCTGCGGCGCGTCGTCGAAATCGAAGGTGTGTCCACCAAATTTCTCTTGAGCTTCGTTGATATATCACATACCGTATGTCATCAAGATCCGACGAAAAGGATCGAGCGCATCGCAGGCCGGGAGCACAACGCCCGGCCAGGCAGAGGCAGCAAGGCGGTAACAGGCGAGAGGGTGTCGTGACAGGGCGCAGCCGGCAGGCGTCCCGCGTCACAGCCAGTCGCATTCAAGTCAACGAGGAGACCAAGACATGTCTGCAGTCGTATCCACGCGGCCCGAGACCACCACGGCCGAAGACACCCTGAAGCAGAAGACCCGCGACGCCGGCGTGATTTCCGGCGGTCACCTGGTGGCGCGGGCACTGAAGAACGAAGGCGTCGACACGATCTTCACCTTGTGCGGCGGCCACATCATCGATATCTATGACGGCTGCGTGGACGAAGGCATCCGCATCATCGACGTGCGCCACGAACAGGTGGCCGCGCATGCCGCCGACGGCTATGCGCGCCAGACCGGCAAGCTGGGCTGCGTGGTGACTACCGCGGGCCCGGGCTGCACCAACGCCGTAACCGGCGTGGCCACGGCGTTCCGCTCGGAGAGCCCGATCATCCATATCGGCGGGCAGGGCGCCTTGTCGCAGCACAAGATGGGCTCGCTGCAAGACTTGCCCCATGTGGACATGATGGCGCCGATCACCAAGTTCGCCGCCTCCATCCCGAGCACGGAGCGCGTGGCGGACATGATCTCCATGGCCGCGCGCGAATGCTTCAACGGCGCGCCGGGGCCGGCCTACCTGGAAATCCCGCGCGACGTGCTGGACCGTGAAGTCGACCTGGCGCGCGCCGTGATCCCGCGGCCGGGCCACTATCGCGCCTCCACGAAGTCGATCGGCGACCCAAGGGACATCGAGCGGCTGGCCGACATCCTGGTGAACGCGGAGCGTCCTGCGATCCTCTACGGCCAGCAGGTCTGGACCGCGCGCGGCCACGAGGAAGCGATCGCGCTGCTCAAGGGCCTGGATATCCCCGGCTATTTCAACGGCGCCAGCCGGGGCCTGCTGCCACCGGGCGATCCGCACCACTTCGACCGCACGCGCACGCAGGCTTTCGCCAATGCGGACGTGCTCATCATCGTGGGCACGCCGTTCGACTTCCGCATGGGCTACGGCAAGCGCATCAGCCGCGAGCTGACGCTGGTGCAGATCGACATGGACTACCGCACGGTGGGCAAGAACCGAGAGATCGACCTCGGCCTGGTGGGCGACCCCGGCGCCATCCTCGGCGCAGTGCTGCAGGCCGCCAGCGGGCGCATCAAGAACGACAAGCGCCAGGCTCGCCAGAAATGGATGGGCCAGCTGACCGAAGCCGAGGCCGTGGCTACCGAGAAGCTGATGCCGCTGTTCCGCTCGGAGAACTCGCCGATCCATCCCTATCGCGTGGCCTATGAACTGAACGAGTTCCTGTCCGACGACACTGTCTATATCGGTGACGGTGGCGACGTGGTGACCATCTCCGCGCAGGCAGTGCGCCCGCGCCGGCCCGGCCAGTGGATGGATCCCGGCGCGCTCGGTTCGCTCGGCGTGGGCACCGGATTCGCCATCGCCGCGGGGCTGGCCAACCCCAGCAAGGAGATCCTCTGCTTCTACGGCGATGGCTCCTTCGGCATGACTGCATTCGACATGGAGACCGCCAACCGCTTCGGTGTGCCCTACCTGGCGGTGATCGGCAACAACTCGGCGATGAACCAGATCCGCTACGGCCAGCTGGCCAAGTACGGCGAAGAGCGCGGCAACGTGGGCAACCTGCTGTCGGACGTGCCGTTCTCGAAGTTCGCCGAGATGCTGGGCGGCTACGGCGAGGAAGTGCGGGAGGCCAGCGCCATTGCAGGCGCGCTGCAACGCGGGCGCGAGGCGGTGCAGCGCACCGGCAAGTCCGCCGTGATCAATATCTGGGTGGACCCGCGCGAGTACGCGCCGGGCACCAAGAACCAGACCATGTACAAGTAACCAGGCGGCGAGGAGACAATGATGGACAAGGCACTGGACGGTGTGCGGATCCTGGACATGACGCATGTGCAGGCCGGCCCTTCGGCCACCCAGCTGATGGCGTGGCTGGGGGCCGATGTGATCAAGGTGGAGTTGCCCGGGCGCGGCGACATCACGCGCAGCCAGCTGCGCGATGTGCCCAATGCGGACAGCTTGTACTTCACCATGCTCAATTCCAACAAGCGCAGCCTGACGCTGAATATGAAGACGCCGGAAGGCAAGGCGTTGCTGGAGGACCTGGTGCAGCGCTGCGACGTGCTGGTGGAAAATTTCGGCCCCGGCGTGCTGGACCGCGCGGGCTTCGACTGGGACCGCCTGCAGACGCTCAACCCGCGCCTGATCTACGCTTCGATCAAGGGCTTCGGGCCGGGGCCATACGCTGACTGCAAGGCCTACGAGAACGTGGCGCAATGCATGGGCGGTTCGGCCAGCACCACCGGCGCCGCGGAAGGCGCGCCGACGGTGACCGGTGCCCAGATCGGCGATTCCGGCACCGGCATCCACTGCGTGGTCGGCATCCTGGCGGCATTGCTGCAGCGCGAGCATTCGGGGCGCGGCCAGCGCGTGGAAGTGGCGATGCAGGATTCGGTGCTCAACCTGTGCCGGGTCAAGCTGCGCGACCAGCAGCGCCTGGCCGCCGGGCCGATGCGCGAGTATCCAAACCAGGAGTTCGGTGACTTCGTGCCGCGCGCGGGCAATGCGTCGGGTGGCGGGCAGCCGGGCGCGGCCTTGCGTTGCGCGCCGGGCGGCGCCAACGATTACGTCTACGTGATCGTGCAGCCGCAAGGCTGGGAGCCGCTGATGCGCCTGTGCGGCCGCGAAGATCTCATCACGCACGCGCAGTTCGCCACGCCGGAGGCCCGCCTCAAATGCCTGGACGAATGCTTCTCCATCATCGAGAAATGGACGCGCACGCGTACCAAGTTCGAAGTGATGGACGCGCTCAATGAGCTCGACGTGCCGTGCGGGCCGATCCTTTCGATGAAGGATCTGATCGAGGACAAGTCGATGTACGAGCGCGGCTACCTGGTCGAGCTGGACCACCCGGAGCGCGGCCAGTACGTGCAGCTCGGCTGCCCCATCACGCTGTCGGCCTCGCCCGTCACGGTGGAGCGCTCGCCCTTGCTGGGCGAGCACACCGAGGAGATCCTCGACTGGCTGGGCCGCACGCCCACGCAGATCGAAGCCCTGCGCGCAGCCGGCGCGGTCTGAGCAGACGAGTCTCGGTTACTTCCCCGCAGTAGATCCGCAAGCCGCCCGCCCTCGCGTCGACCGCGAGGGCGCGGGGCGGTGCATCCCGATGCAAACCATGAACAGTTGGAGACCTGACATGGCACACGACAAAGACGCGGTGCGGAAGATTCTCGCCGCTGTGAAACAAGAGGGGCGTGACGCATTGACGGCGCCTGAAGGCAAGCTGGTGTGCGACGCCTATGGCATTGCCGTGCCCGGCGAAGGCGTGGCGAAGACACCCACCGGCGCGGTGGAGCTGGCGGCGAAGATGGGCTATCCGGTGGTGCTGAAGATCGTCTCGCCGGACATCCTGCACAAGACCGAGGCGGGCGGCGTGCTGGTCGGCCTGAAGGATGCCGCCGAAGTCGAGAACGGCTACCTGCGCATTGTCGAGAACGCGCACAAGTACAACGCGCAGGCCAATATCGTGGGCGTACAGGTGCAGCAGATGATCACCGGCGGGCAGGAGGTCATCATCGGCGCCGTCACCGATCCTTCCTTCGGCAAGCTGGTGGCCTTCGGCCTGGGCGGCGTGCTGGTGGAGGTGCTCAAGGACATCACCTTCCGCCTGGCGCCGGCCAGCGAGGAAGAAGCGTTGTCGATGCTTGACGGCATCGCCGCGGCCGAGGTGCTCAGAGGCGTGCGCGGCGCCGAGCCGGCCAACCGCGAGGCGCTGGCCGGCATGATCCGGCGTGTGTCCGAGCTGGTGAACGATTTCCCCGAGATCGCCGAACTCGACCTCAACCCGGTGTTCGCCAGCAAGGACGGCGCCATCGCCGCCGACGTGCGCATCGTGGTCGATTTCGCGCCGCAGCCGCAACGCTACCGGCCGGGCCAGGACGAGATCGTGCAGCAGATGAACCGGATCATGCGGCCCGATGCCGTGGCGGTGATCGGTGCCTCCGCCGAGGACGGCAAGATTGGCAACTCGGTGATGAAGAACCTGATCAACGGCGGCTACCAGGGCAAGATCTACCCGATCCATCCCAAGGGCGGCGAGATCATGGGCATGACCGCCTACAAGAGCGTGCTCGATGTGCCGGGCGAGGTGGACGTGGCGGTGTTCGCCATTCCCGCCAAGCTGGTGGCAGGCGCGCTTGAGGAAGTGGGCCGCAAGCAGATCCCCGGCGCGGTGCTGATTCCGTCCGGCTTTGCCGAGACCGGCAACGTGGACGGCCAGGAAGAGATCGTGGCCATTGCGCGCAAGCACGGCATCCGCCTGATGGGGCCCAATATCTACGGCTTCTACTACACGCCGAAGAATCTCTGCGCGACCTTCTGCACGCCATACGACGTCAAGGGCAAGGCGGCGCTGTCGTCGCAGTCGGGCGGCATCGGCATGGCCATCATCGGCTTCTCGCGCTCGGCCAAGATGGGCGTGTCCGCCATCGTCGGACTGGGCAACAAGTCCGATATCGACGAAGACGACCTGCTGACCTTCTTCGAGCAGGACGAGCACACCGAGATCATCGCCCAGCATTGCGAGGACCTGAAGGACGGCCGCGCCTTCGCCGAGGCCGCGCGCCGGGTCTCGAGGAAAAAGCCGGTGGTGGTGCTCAAGGCCGGGCGCACCAGCCTGGGCGCGCGCGCCGCCAGCTCGCACACCGGCGCCCTGGCCGGCAACGACAAGATCTACGAGGACGTGTTCAAGCAGTGCGGCGTGATTCGCGCCCGCTCGCTGCGCGATCTGCTGGAGTACGCGCGCGGCATTCCCAAGCTGCCCGTGCCCAAGGGCGAGAACGTGGTGATCATCACGGGCGCCGGCGGCTCCGGCGTGCTGTTGTCGGATGCCTGCGTGGACAACAACTTGTCCCTGATGACCATGCCGGACGACCTCGACGCGGCGTTCCGCAAGTTCATCCCGCCGTTCGGCGCGGCCGGCAACCCGGTCGACATCACCGGCGGCGAGCCGCCTTCCACCTACAAGAACACGCTGCGCCTGGGCATGGAAGACCCGCGCATCCACGCCATCATCCTCGGCTACTGGCACACCATCATCACGCCGCCGATGGTGTTCGCCAAGCTGGTGGTGGAGGTGAAGCAAGAGATGGCGGCGCGCGGCATCGAGAAGCCCATCGTGGCCTCGCTGGCCGGCGACGTGCAGGTGGAGGAGGCCGCAGAGTACCTGTACGAACACGGCGTGCCAGCCTATGCCTACTCGACCGAGATCCCCGTTGCGGTGCTGGGCGCCAAATACAAGTGGGCGCGCGGGGCGGGGAAGATCTGAATCATCGACCCAGGGGAGAGGGGCGCGCGCCGAGCGGGCCCTGACGACGACAACGCGGCACAAAGGCGGGCAGCGGCGGGGAGCCGCGCCCGCCGGAGGAGTTTTCCGTGCAGACTTGGATCCGCTTCCAGACAGGCGATGGCGAGACCGGCTTCGGACGCATCGAGGGCGATCGCGTGGCCGAATACGATGGCCCCGGCTTTGCGAACCCGCGCCCCACCGGCGCCATGCTGGCGCGCGAAGGCCTGCGCCTGCTCAGCCCGTGCGAGCCGGGCAAGGTGGTGGCGCTGTGGAACAACTTCCACGCATTGGCGCGCAAGCTGGACAAGCCCGTGCCAGGGCACCCGCTGTTCCTGATCAAGCCGGCAAGTTCGCTGGCCGGTCCTGGCGACGCCATCCTGCGGCCGCGCAGCTACGCGGGCAAGATCGTGTACGAAGGCGAACTCGGCATCGTGATCGGCCGGCGCTGCCGCAACGTGGCGCCGGAAGAGGCCGCGACGCATATCTTCGGCTATACCGTGGTCAACGATGTCACCGCGGCGGAGCTGATCGGCGCAGACCCGAATTTCCCGCAGTGGTGCCGCGCCAAGGGTTTCGATACCTTTGGCTGCATCGGCCCGGCCATCGTCACGGAACTGGACTGGCGCGCGGCGCGCGTGATCACGCGGCTGGACGGGGCGGAGCGGCAGAACTATCCGCTTTCCGACCTGGTCTTCTCGCCGGAGCAGCAGGTCAGCCTGATTTCGCAGGACCTTACGCTCATGCCCGGCGACGTGATTGCCTGCGGCACCTCGCTCGGCGTAGGTTCGATGAAGGACGGGGCCGTGGTCGAGGTCAGCATCGACGGCATCGGCGCGCTGGTCAACCACATGCGCGGCTAGGCCGGTGGCCCGCCGGGCCGCGGCGTGGCTGTGCGCGCGCCCGGCTCCGGCATGCCTACAGTGGCAGGCTCATCAGCAGTGTCAGCGCGGAAGTATCGCGCAGGCCTGCCCGCGCGGGCAGGCGGCGCAGCCTGGCCAGCACCGTGCCGCATGCCTCGCCGAGGTGGTTGGTGACGTTCAGGCGCGCCAGCACGCGCGTGGCCAGGCGCAGCGTGACGGGCACTTGCCGGCGGCAGAACGCCACTTTGCGCACATAGCCGTCCACCTCCCACAGCCACGTGGTATTGGCGGGGAAATAGGCAATGTCGCCAGGCTGCAGCATATGGACGCGCCCGCCCGGGCTGGTCACCTTGACCTTGCCCTCCAGGATCAGCACGGTTTCCTCCCAGCCGTAGTGCCACTGAAAGGCGCCGCCGGTGCATTCCCAGAGGCTGGTGCTGGCCATGCCGTCGATCGAGCGCGAGTGCGTGGCGGCACGCGACTGCGGCTCGCCGGCACGGATCCAGGCGGCCTCGATGGGGCAGGTCTGCAGCGGCAGGTCGCGCGTACTGGCGAAGGCGCCTTCGCGGCGTTCCGCGAGCGTGGCAGGCGCACCGCTTCCGCGTACCGAATGCGAGGGCTCCATGGCCGCCTCCCATTGTTTCGACAGGTAGGTCGACATTAGCGGGCCACGCACGCAGGCTAAGTGCGCCAGCGCACTATCGGAGCGATTCGGGGGGGCGGTGCCAGGGGGGAGCGAAGCGCCGGCGGGCGGCGCTTCGCGGTGGCCCGGCTCAGTTGGCCTGGCTCGCCATGGCGCGCAGGTAGTCGCATTTCTTGTCGAAGATCAGCCGGCTGAGGAATTCGGCATCGTAGGCCTTGAGCAGGTGCGCATGGTATTGCTCGATATAGCGCGCAATGCGGCTTTGCTCGCATTCGATGCCGCACAGCCAGGCGAACATCTCGCGGTCCCAGCGAAAGCGCAGGCCCAGTTCGGTGAAGGCTGCGTTGTAGGCGGCTAGCTGTCGCTCGTCGAGCGTACTGTCGACCGCGCGGGGCGCGATGGCGGCGTCGGCATGGATGGCGGCGGGGGCTGCGGACTGGATCTGGTTCATGATCGGACTCCTTCGGGCGCTTTGCAGGGGTTGGCCTGAGTCGAAGCTTAGGGTTGTCGATCAATTAACGATAATTAAAGTTAGATCATGAAATCATAATGAATCGTTTATGGATTCGGGATCGATCCGCGCGTCTGTCCACTACGGCTGACGCTGTGGCCTGATCAGCTTCTCCACGCCGGTGATGCGCTGGATCAGGCTGGCGCCTTCTTCCATCAGGAAATGCTTGAAGGCGAGCGCGACCGGCGGCAGGCGCTTGTTCTTGCGGTGTACCACGTACCAGTTGAGCATCACCGGGAAGCCTTCGATATCGAGCACGGCCAGGTTGCCGGTCTGCAGTTCGAGCCCGACGGTGTGGGCGGACAGGAAGGCGATGCCCATGTTCGCGATCACGGCCTGCTTGATGGTTTCGGTGCTCTTGATCTCCATGGCGATGCGCAGGTTGGACAGGCGCCCGGCAAAGCCTTCCTGCATGGAGTTCCAGGTGTCCGAGCCCTTCTCGCGTGCGACGAAGGCCTCGTCGGCCAGTGCCGCCAGCGGGATGTTGCGCTCGCTCACCAGTCGGTGGTTGGGCGCGGCGACGATCACGTAGGGATGGGGCGCGAACGGTTCGCTGATGGTATCCATGCCCTCGGGCGGCCTCACCATCACGGCAAGGTCGGTGAGGTTGCCGGCAAGCTGGTGCAGCAATTCTTCGCGGTTGTGCACCGCAAGATTCAGCGTGACGCCGTCATGGCGCTGCATGAACTGCGCAAGCAGGCGGGGGAAGAAATAGTCGCCTGCGCTGATGACGGCGACGTTGAGCCGTCCGCCGGAGATGCCCTTGAGTTGCGACATGGCATCTTCCGCTTCGCGGAATTGCTGCATGATGCTGCGGCTGTAATTCAGCATCTCGATGCCGGCTGGCGTGAGATAGATCTTCTTGCCCAGCTGCTCGAACAGCGGCAGGCCGACATGCCCCTCCAGCTGCCGCACTTGCGTGGATACGGCGGGCTGGGTCAGGTGCAGCTCCTCGGCGGCGCGCGAGAAGCTCAGGTGCCGGGCAACCGTCTCGAAAACCTTCAGCTGGCGCAGCGTCGCGTTCTTCATGCACTGTTCCGCCCGATGTATAAGGGATCGTTAATGATAATAATAAAAAACTTTATGCTGTGTCGAACTTAGTTTGACCTAGCATCAGTCCACGGATGCACGTGCCGCAATGTCAGGCGCGCTCAATCAGTAGTGACCAAGGGCTCCCCCTAGCAGAGAAGCCTTCCCTTCGCGCCGCAGAGCGCGACAGCACTATGCAGGAGACACGACATGACGCACGACACGACGGCGGCCTCCGCCCACGGCCGCTCCGGCTGGCTTCGCAATCGCTGGTTCCAGTTGGCGATCGGCGTGGTCTGCATGGGGCTGGTGGCCAATCTCCAGTATGGCTGGACACTCTTTGTCGGGCCGATGAACGCCAAGCATCATTGGGGTGAGTCGGCGATCCAGATAGCATTCTCCATTTTCATCGTGACGGAAACCTGGCTGGTCCCGCTGGAAGGCTGGCTGGTCGACAAGCTGGGACCGCGCCCGGTGGTGGCTTGCGGCGCGGTGTGCGCGGGACTGGCATGGGTCATCAATGCCTATGCCACCAGCCTGCCGCAGCTTTACCTGGCGGCAGTGATCGCGGGCATCGGCGCGGGCGGGGTCTACGGCACCTGCGTGGGCAACGCGCTCAAGTGGTTCCCGGACAAGCGCGGCCTTGCCGCCGGCCTGACCGCGGCCGGCTTCGGGGCGGGCTCCGCGCTCACGGTGATTCCCATCGCCAACATGATCCAGCGCTCGGGCTACGAGCATGCCTTCATCACGTTCGGGATCCTGCAGGGTGTCTGCATCCTGCTGATGGCCTTGCTCCTGGTCAAGCCGCGCCCGCCAGCAGGCGCCGTGGCGGCCAGGGCGGTGCTGACCAACCCGATCGAGTTCACGCCGGGGCGCATGGTCAGGACGCCGGTGTTCTGGGTCATCTATGCCTCGTTCGTGGCGGTGGCCGCGGGCGGCATCATGGCCACCGCGCAACTGGGTCCCATCGCGCGCGATTTCGGTTTCGCCTCGATGCCCGTGACGATGCTGGGCTTCACGCTGCCGCTGCTGACCATGACGCTGTCGATCGACAACCTCTGCAACGGGCTGACCCGGCCGCTGTGCGGCTTTATCTCCGATCGGATCGGGCGGGAGAACACCATGTTCTTCATTTTCATCGGCGAGGGGCTGTCGCTGCTCGGGCTGATGCAGTTCGGCCATAACCCGTACTGGTTCATGACGTTCGCCGCGCTGACCTTCCTGTTCTGGGGCGAGATCTTCTCGATCTTCCCGGCGCTGTGCGCCGATACCTTCGGCAGCAAGTTCGCGGCGGCCAATGCCGGCACGCTCTACACCGCAAAGGGCACGGCAGCGATGCTGGTGCCGCTGGCCTCGGTGCTGTCGGCGCGCGGCGGATGGGATGCCGTCTTCACGGTGGCTGCGCTCGTGACCATTGCCGCGGGGCTGTCCGCCAAATTCATACTCGCGCCGATGCGCAGGCGCTTTATCACGGGTCATGCTGGCGATACGGTGCCGGTGGGCGCCGACAGCGCGGCCTGTCTCGCGGGGTTGTCGCCCCGCAAGAGCGAGTAGGGCGCCGTTTCCGGAGAATCGCTGACGCACCAGCCCGGCCCCGGTGGCCGGGCATCGCGCATATAGAAGGGGGCATCATGAATATCTCGCTTCCGCAGCTCAAGGCGTTTGCCGCCGTAGCCCGCCAGAAAAGCTTCACCCGCGCCGCGGCCGAACTCGGGCTCACGCAGTCGGCCATTAGCCGCAGCGTGCGAGAGCTCGAAGACGAGATCGACCAGCGCCTGTTCGACCGCACCACGCGGCAGGTGGAACTGACCGACGCCGGAGAGCATTTGTCGCAGCGCATCTGCCACCTGATCGAGGAGGTCGAGCAGACGCTGCGGGAAAGCCAGGGCACTGGCAGGCCATGCCAGGGCCTGGTGCAGATCGCCTCCGATCCGGTGCTGTCGTCGATGTCGGTGCCGGGCTGGCTGGCGGGCTGCCGCACGGCCTGGCCCGGCATCGGCATCTGCCTGAAGGACCGTTCGCACGACGGCGTGTTGCAAGGCGTGCGTAGCGGCGAGGTGGATTTCGGCATCGCCACCAATCCCGAGGCAGGCGACGATCTCTATTGCGAGGCGCTCTGCGCCGATCCTTTCCATGCCGTGCTGCCGTCCCAGCATCCGCTTGCCGCGCGCGAAGCGATAGGGTGGGGCGATCTCAACGATGCGAACGTGCTGATGCTGGACCAGAGTTCGGGCATCCAGCCGGCGGTGGAGCAGGCCTTCGGCGTGTATCACGTGCGCGCGGGATCGCTGCAGGTGCTCGGCCATTTCGCCGCGATCTTCGGCATGGTGGCGCTGGGACTGGGCATCGGCATCGTACCGTCGCGCGCGCACTCGGCTGGCCTGAGCCCGGCCACGGTGATGCGGCCGTTGCGGCCCCAGGTAACGTCCTCGGTGATGCTGGTGCGGCGCAAGAGCCGGTCGCTCAAGCCGAACGCAGCCGCCATCTGGGATGCGCTGCGCGGCATGGAGTACGAACAGGCGCGGATGGCCCGGGTCGGGTAAGGCGCGGCGGGCCGGTTGCATGCGGGCCGCGCTCGCAAGGGCGCGGCCGACTGCCCGCGGCGGTGTCGCGTAGTTACAAAACTCGACGTGATATATTACATACAGGATATTTACACATAGTGCGATGCAGCATATAATGAAAACTCCTACTCACCATCCATACCGGAGTTTTCTGATGGACAGCGTTCTTCTTCTCGGCCTCGCTCTTGGTTTGCTCACCCTTGGCGTCGGCGTCACCTTCCTGATCGCCACTCGCGTGCCAACCGCCGTGCTGGTGCGCGCGCAGGAGCACGGCCGCTTTGCCGGACTTGGCGCGTCGCAGGAAAAGGCTGGCATTGGCCGCCCGCGTGCCGCTGCCACCGGCATTGGCGCGGAACCGCAACTGGCCCGTGCGTGAGGCTGCCGGCGGGGCAGGGCGGCGGGCCGTTCGGCCTGCGGCCCGAGCCCGCATGGCATCCTCGCCGATGATTGCCAACAGGCCCTCCTGGCCGCTGCATGCTGCGATCCTGTGCAGTATTCCGGGCCAGATGCACGCCGCCCCGATCACATCTCCCTCCCGTACATTGAGAACATCCGGCGCCCTCCTTGCCTGACTTGTTCTAGGGACTTTCCCGGATACCCGGCGACTGCGCCCATCCGCGCCCCTTCCCCCCGCCTTTCCTCGCCTCGCGCCAGGCGCTGCTCCCCCCGTTCCATTGATGCGCCGCGATGACCTAAGTCATTGATCCGTCAGCACCATCGTGCCTGTCGCGCGGCGGCGTTGATGCGTGTCGCGCACCAGTGGGCTTGGCCGCGGGTTTGGGCGCTGCCGGGGCGCATTCGCGACCGTTTTCGGGCCGCCGCCGGGTGGCTGAAAAGCATCTTGACTATATTGATATATCACATACTGTATAGCACTGAAACGACCCCAGGCAGCCGGGAAGCCGCGCCAGAGAAGGGCTCCGGAAAGGAGCGCCCGGACATGGCAGCCGTGAGCGCATCCCGCAAGAGGTGTCAAAAGACATCCTTCCCAAAACAAGGCGGCATGTCCCGCCACCAGGAGGCACACCATGGAACATCAGCAAAACGCGCCCGAGTCACGCTTTGCCTCACCTTGGGTACAGCTTTGTTTTGGCGTGATCTGCATGGCGATGATCGCCAACATGCAGTACGGCTGGACCCTCTTCGTCAATCCGATCGACGACAAGTACCACTGGGGACGTACTGCGATCCAGGTCGCCTTCACGATCTTCGTGGTGACCGAGACCTGGCTGGTGCCGATCGAAGGCTACCTGGTCGACAAATACGGTCCGCGCCCCGTGGTGGTGGGCGGCGGCCTGCTGTGCGCGGTGGCGTGGGCGCTGAATTCAGTCGCTTCGTCGCTGCCGATGCTCTACTTCGCCGCCGCGGTCGGCGGGGTCGGCGCGGGCGCGGTATACGGCACCTGCGTCGGCAATGCGCTCAAGTGGTTTCCCAACCGCCGCGGACTGGCAGCGGGTATTACCGCCGCGGGTTTCGGCGCGGGCTCGGCGCTCACGGTTGTGCCGATCGCCAACATGATCAAGACCAGCGGGTACGAAGCCACCTTCCTGTGGTTCGGACTGGGCCAGGGGCTGATCGTGTTCTTCCTGGGCATGGCCCTCTATCCGCCTTCGGCCAAGGTACTCAGCCAGGTCAAGGACGCAGTCAAGACCGCGACCTATAACGCCTCGCCGCGCCAGGTGCTGTCGTCGCCCATCTTCTGGGTCATGTACGCCATGTTCGTGATGATGGCGGCCGGCGGCCTGATGGCTACGGCGCAGCTCGGGCCCATCGCCAAGGATTTCGGCCTCGACGGCATGCCCGTCTCGTTGCTCGGCCTGACGCTGCCGGCGCTGACCTTCGCGCTCACCATCGACCGCGTGCTCAATGGCCTGACCCGGCCTTTCTTCGGCTGGATCTCGGACAATATCGGTCGTGAGAACACCATGTTCCTGGCCTTCGCGATCGAGGCGGTCGGCATCCTGCTGCTGGCCAGGTACGGGCAGAACCCGGTTGCGTTCGTGGTGCTGACGGGCGTCGTGTTCTTCGCCTGGGGCGAGATCTACAGTCTGTTCCCGGCTACCTGCGGCGACACCTTCGGCCCCAGGTTCGCCGCGACCAATGCCGGCCTGCTATATACGGCGAAGGGCACCGCGGCGCTGCTGGTGCCGTTCTCCAGCGTGATCACCGCCGCCACCGGCGACTGGCACGCCGTGTTCATGCTGGCTTCGGGCATGGCCGGGCTGTCCGCGCTGCTCGCCATGTTCGTGCTCAAGCCGATGCGCGAGGCCCATGCCAGGAAGTACGTGCATGCCAATACCACTGCGCCGATGGGCTACCGGGCTGTGCCGGAAGACCTCACCTGAGCGTGAGCTGCGCCGGAACCTGAAGCCTGGCAAGGACTTTCCTGATTTCGCGGAAAGTCCTTGTTGTATTTTCCGGCTAATCAATGCAGATGATCGGGGCTACCCTGTGCCCATGGCGCATCGATGTGTTCGTCAGCGCCGAACCTGCATGAAGGAGCCCGAAAATGAAAGCTGTTGGCCTGACGCGTTACCTGCCCATCGACAACCCTGAGTCCCTGGTGGACATCGATATCGCCACCCCCGTGCCGGAAGGCCGCGACCTGCTGGTCAAGATCGCGGCCATCGCGGTCAACCCGGTCGACACCAAGGTGCGGGCCCCCAAGGACAAGGTCGAGCCGCAAGCGCGCGTGCTTGGCTGGGACGCCGCCGGCACGGTCGCCGCGGTCGGGCCGGAAGTGACCTTGTTCAAGGCGGGCGACCCGGTCTTCTACGCCGGCAGCATCACGCGCCCCGGTACCAACAGCGAATTCCACCTGGTCGATGAGCGTATCGTCGGGCACAAGCCGGCTTCGCTCGACTTTGCCCACGCCGCGGCCCTGCCGCTGACGGCCATCACGGCCTGGGAGGCGCTGTTCGACCGGCTGGGCGTGTCGCCGCAGGGCGGGCATGCCGGGCGCTCGGTGCTGATCATCGGCGGGGCAGGGGGCGTGGGTTCCATCGGCATCCAGCTGGCCAAGACCCTGGCGGGCCTGACTGTCATCGCCACCGCGTCGCGTCCCGAATCGGCGGCCTGGTGCCGCAAGCTCGGCGCCGACCACACCATCGACCATCGCGGCGACATGGCCGGGCAATTGCGCGGCCTGGGCTTTGCCGACGTCGACTACATCCTCTGCTTCAACGACACTGATCGCCATTTCCCGGCGATGGCTACCGTGATCGCGCCCCAGGGCAAGATCTGCTCGATCGTGGAGAATGCCAGCGCGCTGCCGGTCGGCGACCTGAAGAGCAAGAGCGCGACCTTCGTCTGGGAGTTCATGTTCACCCGCTCGATGTTCGGCACGCCGGACATGATCGAGCAGCATCGCCTGCTCAATGAAGTGGCGCGCCTGATCGACGCCGGGCGTCTGCAGACCACGCTGGGGGAAAACCTCGGGCGCATCGATGCGGCAAACCTGCGGCGCGCGCATGCCATGCTCGAGGGCGGTCAGACGATCGGAAAGCTGGTGCTGGAAGGGTTTTGAGGCGGGCAGGCGGGCCTTGGCCCGTCTGCGTGATGCCGCCTCGCATCCTGTTGTGCGGGGCGCTAACGGAATGATATGCAATTAACGGCCAGACGTTCCGACCATCCTTCCGCTCGGGGTACGTGGCAATGCCACGCACCCCGTCTTGCCTGGCAAGGTCTGGAGGCGTGTGCCGCGGCTGGCCCCCGGTGCAGGCGACAATGACCGGGAGGCAGCATCAGCATCGGAACCGTACTAGGCGTGAGCCTCGGCAGGGGCGGCGCGGGATGGGGCGACAGGGCGCGCCGGGGCACCGGCACTGCTCACAAACGCCACCGCGCGCGCAATCACTGCCGCATCCTGCAGCACGCGCCGGTGTCCAAGCCCGTCGGTCGTCATCAGGCTTGCGCCCGGCCAGGCGCCGGCGATGGCTGCGCCGTTTTCCCAGTCGACTTCCTTGTCTTGCCGGTCATGGATGACCAGCGCCGGCGGTACCGGCCGCGTATGCCCGAGCGCGGGCACGTTGAAGGCCGACCAGGGCATGCCCAGCCAGCGCTCGCTGTTCTGCTGCATGCGGTCCAGCACCTGCGGGGCGATGCCAAGCCGCCAGGCGAGCGCGGCCGCGGCGCTGCGCATGTCGGCCGGCGGACCGATCATCACGGCGGCCTCGAGGTGGAGGCCTTCGCGCACGGCCAGCGCCAGCGCGGCGCTGCCGAGCGAGTGCGCAATGGCTGCATGGATGGGGCCGGCATGCCAGGCCGTGGCCAGCAAGGCGCGCGACATTTCCACCACCGAACTTTGCGCGGGACCACGCGCACCCGCATCGGAGGCGCCGTGGGAAAGGGCATCGAAAGCCACCACGCGCATGCCCGCGGCCAGCAGGGGTGCCACCAGTGGCTGCCATTGCGCGGCATGGCCGCCCCATCCGTGCGCCAGCAGCACGGTCGGTCCTTCGCTGCCCCAGCGGTACACGCGCACACGCCGGCTTGCGCCCTGTCCGGTTACCAGGGCCCAGTCCATGCGTGCCTGACCGAGCAGTTCGCGCCCGGCGGCATCCGGTCCCTTGCCACGCGGCGGGCTGAACCAGGTCCGTTCCAGCGCACGTGCCGCGCCGGAAGGATGGACGAGTCCGGCGAGTTGCCAATAGAGGCGCGTCCAGCGCATGGCGGGGGGGAATGCCGGTGCGGCATGCCGCTTTTGGGTGGGACGATTAATCGCTTGCGTCACGGCTGAATCTCCAACGAAGACTTCCATCCTGACGGGCTGCCAGCGGTTTGCGCTTCCGTTTGCGCTCCGCAAGACCGACCAGTCGTGCTATTTTTCTGTGCTGAAAAAGACAGCGCCTGGCTGCCTCGTGTACCTCTTTCCCTTTATTCATGTGGCCGGCATGCGTGCCGGGTAAAGCGGGGCGAATCTATTTGCGCGACGCCTGCGCC
This sequence comes from Cupriavidus sp. 05T41, assembly GCF_056396525.1. Taxonomy (NCBI): domain Bacteria; kingdom Pseudomonadati; phylum Pseudomonadota; class Betaproteobacteria; order Burkholderiales; family Burkholderiaceae; genus Cupriavidus; species Cupriavidus sp. 05T41. The sequence continues at coordinate 7,908 of NZ_JBFTLQ010000076.1, read as the reverse complement.
AGCTCGGCGCACCGCAGCAGCGCATCAAAGGCGCGGCGCGCCATGACCTCGCTGTCCTCGCGGCCCAGCAATTTGTAGGATTGCTGGAAGGACATGCCGATGCCGACCATTTCGAAGGCGAACTGGCGCGGGTCCTGCGCCGGCGAAATGTCGCCTTCCTCGATGGCGTCGCTGACCGCGCGGGCAATGACGCTGTGCCAGTCCTTGAGCGACTGCACCACCAGGTCGCGCGTCGCGCCGGGCCGGTCGCGGTATTCCTGGCTCAGGGCCATGAACAGGCAGCGGCCCTTGTTGATCGAGCCACCCAGCCAGAGCAGGTAGCCGTCGAACAGCGCCTGCAGCCTGCGCGTGCCACGCGGCTGGCGCAGGGCGGGGCGCACGGCGACATCGGCGAAGCGTTCCACCGCCAGCGCGAGTACCGCTTGCTGCAGCGCTTCCTTGGACTTGAAGTGAGCGTAGAGCCCGCTCTTCGACATGCTGGTGTCTGCCGCCAGCGTGGCGAGCGACAACTGGTCGAACCCCACCTGGGAGGCGGTGTCGAGCGCCTGTTCGACGATGGCTGCGCGGGTAAGCTGACCTTTTTGCATGGAACGAGAATAGCACGACCGGTCGGTTTGTCAATATCGGCCGTGTGCACTCTCGTCAACCTAAACTGCAGTCGTCCGTTAAGCTTGCACGGAGGCAGGAGATTGTGCTTTATTGGACCTACGGATTGGCGTAAGTTAGGTTTGTCCGAGCACTCTCAAGAAATCTGCACAAAGTGTTCCCCTGATTACATACGGAACGCTTTGCGTGCTCTATACTCGAATGCACGTCCGCGCACTTTTATTTTCACTGGTGACTGGAGACCGACATGAACAGTACAGCCGTGCCAAGAGGCGCTAGCGAACCGTTCCGGCAACTGCGGGCGTTGCGCCGAGCGCGAAAGCTCAAGCAGGAAGACGTCGCCCGTAAGGCCGGCATTTCCCGCGAAGCTTACCTGCGGGCCGAATCGGGTCAAGCCGACCCCCGCATGTCCACTTTCCTCGCGGCTTGCGAGGCGCTCGGACTGGAAGTGGTGCTGGCACCCCAGCATCTCGCTGCCGACGTCAACGCATTCATAGCCAGCCGCAACGGCGGCGTCACGGCCGCCTCCATGGCCGGCCAGGCGCCTGCCACAGCATCTGCTCCCGCCAGCCCGACACCGTCCAACCCGGTCGGTAGCGGCTTCGCGTCGAGTCCCGGCGAAGGTCACAAGCCCGCCTGAGCATTCTCGCCATCCCGGCCCGATCCGCGGCCGGGGTAGCGTGGTCTGTCCCGGTGCAGCAGGCACGCCTCCAGCCTGCTGTTCGAGCCTGCGTGGTTGCCCCGGGTGGTTATCCGCCCGGCGTGCATCCGGCGCATATGCTCGCTGACGCCCCGGCGCCCGCGCCCGGGACGCAGTCATTCCTGCCCGCAAGTCGGCCAAGTCCGCCAGTCCGCCAGTCCGCCAGTCCGCCAGTTCCCCGTTTTCTCCTGATCCGGCCCGTCCGCCTCGCCTGCAACGCGCGTCGCCGGGCGCCTTTTGCTGCGCCAGCCTTCCTTTACGCCCTTCCGCGGCCTTCAATGGCGATAGTGATGCGCGCATCGTCCTGGCCGCTGCCGGTTTGACACGTCTCGATTGTGCGATTACGATAAGGTAAATGAATTACGTATTGTGTAATTTTCGGTGATGCCTGGTCGGGTCTGGTCCGGTCTGGCGTAGCAGATGACATGACAGGCGGCAGGCAGGCCGCCGCCGGCGCAATTCCCGTCCGCCGCAGTCCCCTGCGGCGCCGGCTTGCCATGCAGGGCAGGGCGGCGCCGTGTCCGTAGGCGGCCGGTCCACGATAAGAGAGGAGCAGACATGAGCAAGGCCTTTGCATCGCAGGCGGACCTGCAGGAGAAGCAGGTCACCTTCACCAGGCTCTCGGAGAATGCCTATGCGTACACCGCGGAAGGCGACCCGAATTCCGGCGTGATCATTGGCGACGACAGCGTGCTGATCGTCGATACGACCGCCACGCCGGCCATGGCGCAGGACCTGATCGCGCGCATCCGGGCCCTCACCGACAAGCCGATCAAGCACGTGGTGCTGTCGCACTACCACGCCGTGCGCGTGCTGGGCGCCTCGGCCTATTTCAAGGAGGGCGCGCAGAACGTGATCGCCAGCCGGGGCACCTACGAGATGATCGCGGAGCGCGGCGAGGCCGACATGAAGTCCGAGATCGAGCGCTTCCCGCGCCTGTTCGCGGGCGTAGAGACGGTGCCAGGCCTGACGTGGCCGACCGTGGTGTTCGAGCGCGAGCTGACGCTGTTCCTCGGCAAGCTCGAGGTCAGGATCATGCACCCCGGCCCGGGCCACACCAAGGGCGATACCGTGGTGTGGATTCCCTCCCAGAAGATCCTGTTTTCCGGCGACCTGGTCGAATTCGATGCCGCCTGCTATTGCGGCGACGCGCAGCTCGCGGAGTGGCCCGCCACGCTCGAGGCGCTGCGTGCCCTGGAGCCGGCCGCGCTGGTGCCCGGCCGTGGCCCGGTCCTGACCACGCCCGAGATGGTCGGCCGCGGGCTGGACTACACGCGCGATTTCGTCAGCACGCTGCTGCAGCGGGGCAAGGAGGCGGTGGCGCAAAAGCTCGACCTCAAAGCAGCCATGGCCCATACGCGCGCCGCCATGGACGAGCAGTTCGGCCACGTTTTCATATACGAGCATTGCCTGCCGTTCGACGTGGCGCGCGCCTTCGACGAAGCGAGCGGAATCAAGCACCCGCGCATCTGGACCGCCCAGCGCGACAAGGAAATGTGGGCGGCGCTGCAGGAATAGCAGGAATAGCAGGAGTAGCAGCGAGAGATGCACAAGAGCGGCGGCCCGCCGCCGCCGCCGCGCCACCAGAGCCGCCCAAGCGGCCGGCGCCGGCGTTCAAGGCTGGACGATGGAGACATGATGGAAACGAACTACCAGGCCCGCACCTTTGCCTACCAGCGCTGTGCCGAACAGCAGGCGCCGCAGCCGGGCGCCGGGCCGCATTCCGTGCATCCGGTGGTGGTGGTCGGCGCCGGGCCGGTCGGCCTGACCGCGGCCATCGACCTGGCCCGGCAAGGCGTGCCGGTAGTCGTGCTGGACGACGATTGCACCCTGTCCACCGGCTCGCGCGCGATCTGCTTCGCCAAGCGCACGCTCGACATCTTCGACCGCCTCGGCTGCGGCGCGCGCATGGTGGAAAAAGGCGTGAGCTGGCACGTCGGCAAGATCTTCTTCGACGAGGAACTGGTGTACGGCTTTGACCTGCTGCCCGAGACCGGGCATGCCCGGCCCGCCTTTATCAACCTGCAGCAATACTATGTGGAAGGCTATCTGGTCGACCGCGCGGCCGAATTGCCCAACCTGGCCATCCGCTGGAAGCATCGCGTGGCCGGCCTGGCGCAGGACGATGCCACGGTGACGCTCGACGTGGAAACGCCCGACGGCAACTACGCGCTGCAGGCGCGCTACGTGGTGGTGGCCGACGGCGCGCGCAGCCCCGTGCGGCAGGCCATGGGGCTGGAAAGCAAGGGCCGCGTCTTCCACGACCGCTTCCTGATCGCCGACGTGAAGATGACCGCGCCGTTTCCCAGCGAGCGATGGTTCTGGTTCGACCCGCCGTTCAACCGCAATTACTCGGTCTTGCTGCACCGCCAGCCCGACAACGTCTGGCGCATCGATTTCCAGCTCGGCTGGGATGCCGACCCCGACCTGGAGAAGCAGCCCGGGCGGGTCATCCCGCGCATCAAGGCCTTGCTGGGCGAGGAGGTGGATTTCGCGCTGGAGTGGGTCAGCGTCTATACCTTCTCGTGCCAGCGCATGGACCGTTTCCGCCACGCGCGCGTGCTGTTCGCGGGGGATGCGGCGCACCGCGTCTCGCCGTTCGGCGCGCGCGGCGCCAACAGCGGCGTGCAGGATGCCGAGAACCTGGCCTGGAAACTCGGGCTGGTGCTGGCAGGCAGCGCGCCCGACGCCTTGCTCGACAGCTATGCCAGCGAGCGGGAATTCGCCGCCGACGAGAACATCCGCAACTCCACGCGCTCGACCGATTTCATCACGCCCAAGACGCCGGTGAGCCGCGTGTTCCGCGACGCCGTGCTGAACCTGGCGCGCCACCATGCCTTCGCCCGCCAGCTGGTCAACAGCGGGCGCCTGTCGGTACCGGCCGTGCTGCACGAGTCGGTGCTCAACACGCCCGATGCGCACGCTGCGCCCGGCGCGGGCAATGAAGCCGGCTTCGCCGGCGCCATGGTGCCTGGCGCGGCGTGCGTGGACGCGCCGGTCAAGGTGGGCGGCCAGCATGCGTGGCTGCTGGGCCAGCTCGGCAACCGCTTTGCCGTGATGGTGTTCACGGCGGCAGGGGGCCTGCCGCCGGCCGCCTTGTCTGCCTTGCAGGCGCTGGCCGCTGGCCCGCTGCCGCTGCCGCTGGCGCTGGTCTGCGTGGCCGCGCCGGAACATGCGGCGCAAGGCCCGGCGCTGCCGCACGGCGCAATCCTGCTCGAAGACAGCCAGGGCCTGCTCGCGCATCGCTACGATGGCCGGCCGGGCAGCGTCTATCTGTTGCGCCCCGACCAGCACGTGTGCGCGCGCTGGCGCGCCTTCGATCCCGCGCAGGTGCAGGCCGCGCTGCGGCGCGCGCTTGGCTGGCAGGACGGCGCCGGCGCGGCAGCCTGCGCTGGTAGTGCCAGCGCGCTCGAAGCCATTGCCTGACCACCCGGACGAACAGCCCATGCCGCTCAACACCGAACCCAATCTCGCCCGGCCGGACGATTTCTACGAGGCCCTGATCGATATGCACCGCGACTTGTCCGATGCCCAGAGCCAGTCCGCCAACGCGCAGCTGATCCTGCTGCTCGCCAACCATATCGGCGACCTTGCCGTCCTGCAGGAAGCCATGACGCACGCCCGCGCGGGCGTGCTTGAACGGGCTGGCCGCCAGCCCGCCGCCGACCCGGCGGCAGCGGCCTGACGCCGCGCGGCCGGCCGTCCCCCATACCCAGAGGAAAGACCAGAGGAAGATCCAGTCCATGACCCAGACGCAACAGAACGTACCAGCGCAACTGCGCGACCTGCCAGGCCAGGGCGGCTACCAGTCCGGCTTTGCCAACGAGTTCGCCACCGAAGCCCTGCCAGGCGCCCTGCCGGAAGGCCAGAACTCGCCGCAGCGCGCACCCTATGGCCTTTACGCCGAGCAGATCTCCGGCACGGCCTTCACCGCGCCGCGCGCCCACAACCGCCGCAGCTGGCTCTACCGCATCCGCCCGGCGGCCATGCACGAGCCGTTCAAGGCGCTGGAACAGTCGCGCATCGTCAGCCGCTTCGACACCGTGCCGGCGTCGCCCAACCAGATGCGCTGGAGTCCGCCGCAGATGCCGGTGGAGCCCACTGATTTCATCGACGGCATCGTCACCATGGCAGGCAACGGCAGCCCCGAAGCCATGAGCGGCTGCGGCCTCCACCTGTACCTGGCCAACAAGTCGATGGATGGCCGCTTCTTCTACAACGCGGATGGCGAGATGTTGATCGTGCCGCAGCAGGGCCGGCTGCGCCTGGCCACCGAAATGGGCCTGCTGGACGTGGAACCGCAGGAAATCGTGGTGGTGCCGCGCGGCGTTCGCTTCCGGGTCGAACTTCCCGATGGCCAGGCGCGCGGCTATATCTGCGAGAACTACGGTGCGCTGTTCCGCCTGCCCGACCTGGGCGTGATCGGCTCCAACGGCCTGGCCAATCCGCGCGACTTCCTCACGCCGCATGCCTGGTACGAAGACCGCGAAGGCGATTTCGAGCTCGTGGCCAAGTTCCAGGGCAACCTGTGGCACGCCCCGATCGGGCACTCGCCGCTCGACGTGGTCGCCTGGCACGGCAACTATGCGCCGTACAAATACGACCTGCGCCGTTTCAACACCATCGGCTCGATCAGCTTCGACCACCCGGACCCGTCGATCTTCCTGGTGCTCCAAAGTCCGTCCGACACCCCGGGCGTGGACACCATCGACTTCGTCATCTTCGGCCCGCGCTGGCTGACCATGGAGAATACCTTCCGCCCGCCCTGGTTCCACCGCAACATTGCCAGCGAGTTCATGGGCCTGATCGAGGGCGTGTACGACGCCAAGGCCGACGGTTTCTCGCCGGGCGGCGCCAGCCTGCACAACTGCATGAGCGGCCACGGCCCGGATGCCGAGACCTTCGCCAAGGCCACCGCCGCGGATACGTCGCAGCCGCACCGTATCAGCGATACCATGGCCTTTATGTTCGAGACCCCGGCGGTGATCCGGCCCACGCCGTACGCGGCCGAGTCCGCGCAGCTCCAGCACGATTACTACACCTGCTGGCAAGGGCTGAAGAAGCATTTCGATCCGACGCGGCGCTAGGCCCTGGCCTGCCCGTCGCGCCATCCGCACATCCCGGGGCGCCGGCGCAGCCAGGCTGCCGGCGCCCCAAGGCATAGACATTCCCTTTTGGAGCCCCCGATGACCACCGTCCAGCAAAGTTGGATCGAATCCGCCAACGATGGCGTAACGCATTTCCCGCTGCAGAACCTGCCGTACGGCATCTTTTCCACGAACGGGCAGGGCCCGCGCGTGGGCGTTGCGATCGGCGATTTCGTCGTCGACCTTGCCGTGCTGGATGCAGCAGGCCTGCTGCCGCCCGCCGTCAAGGGCGTGTTCGGCGGCGCCACGCTCAACGCGTTCATCGCACTCGGCAAGCCGGCCTGGACCGAGACCCGCCAGCGCCTGGCCAGCCTGCTGTCGACCGACGACGACACCCTGCGCGGCAAATCGGCCCTGCACGAACAGGCGCTGGTGCCGATGGCCTGGGCCACCCTGCACCTGCCGGTGGACATTCCCGGCTATACGGATTTCTATTCCTCGCGCGAGCACGCTACCAATGTCGGCCGCATGTTCCGCGACCCGGACAACGCCTTGCTGCCCAACTGGCTGGAAATTCCCATCGGCTATAACGGCCGCGCCAGCTCGGTGGTGGTGAGCGGCACGCCGCTGCACCGCCCCAAGGGCCAGATCAAGCCGCCCGACCAGCCGCGCCCGATCTTCACCGCCTGTCGCAAGCTCGACTATGAGCTGGAAATGGCGTTTATCGTCGGCAAGCCGTCGGCGCTGGGCGAAGCCGTGAGCACCGCGGACGCGCCGTCGCATATCTTCGGCATGGTGATCCTCAACGACTGGAGCGCGCGCGACATCCAGCAGTGGGAATACGTGCCGCTGGGGCCGTTCAACAGCAAGGGCTTCGGTACCTCGATTTCTCCGTGGGTGGTGACCATGGACGCGCTGGAGCCGTTCCGCCGGGACAATCCCGCGCAGTCGCCCGAGCCCTTGCCATACCTGCTGCAGCAGCAGGGCAACGCCTACGATATCGCGCTCGAAGTCGCCTTGCGCCCGGAAGGCTCCGCGCATGCCACCACGGTCTGCCACACCAACTTCAAGGCCATGTACTGGACCATGGTGCAGCAGCTCGCCCACCACACCGTCTCCGGCTGCAACGTGCGCGTGGGCGACCTGATGGGTTCCGGCACCATCAGCGGCACCACGCCGGACTCCTACGGGAGCCTGCTGGAATCCACCCGCAACGGCGCCGAGCCGCTCACGCTGGCCGACGGCGCCAAGCGCGGCTTCCTCGAAGACGGCGACGAGGTGATCATGACCGGCTGGTGCCAGGGCGACGGCTATCGCGTCGGCTTCGGCGAGGTCAGCGGGAAGATCCTGGCGGCGCGCTGAGACTCCCGCGCCGCACCCGCCGGGAGCCGTCTGCAGGCTCCCGGTGCGCCGCTCGCGACCGCGCCCGGCGCGCACCCTCCTCACCGCCGATCCGCTGCCAGGCGGCCTCCGGCGGCCCTTCCGGCCTGCCCGGCCCCCGGCGCGGCTCCCAGC
>NZ_JBFTLQ010000075.1:0-73039 GCF_056396525.1 Cupriavidus sp. 05T41 | reverse complement strand
CAGTACTAATTGCCCGTAAGGCTTGATCCTATAACCAGTGTGTTTCTCCTGGTATGACGTATCGCGTGCCGCTAGCAAAGCTCGGCCGATACCTCGCAACCTGACTACATCCCTATTTGCTGTGCTGGCTCAACSCCAGCRCGGCACACCGTTTATGCCTGGTGACCATAGCGAGTTGGAACCACCCCTTCCCATCCCGAACAGGACCGTGAAACGACTCCACGCCGATGATAGTGCGGATTACCCGTGTGAAAGTAGGTAATCGCCAGGCTCTCCCTTGAACCCCCCCAGTACGCAAGTACTGGGGGGTTTTGCTTTTGGGGCGGCTGATTTATAGCGACCAATTTGCAGCAACCGGTCCGCGGCGGCGGTGTTGCGGTCCCGAAATGCCCGTCTAGCCCGTCGGTGCGCCGGTCGCGGCCATATCCCGTACCCTCAGCCGCACGGCCGGATCTCCCAGCACCACATAATTGCGCGCGTCATCGCGCGCCACCCATCGCAGCGCGATATCGGTATCCGGTACCGCGGCCCCCGCGCAGCGGTCGCGCAGCAGGTCGGCCAGCTCCGTGCTCAGCGCGGCCCAGCGGATATTGAAGCGATCGGTGGCCTGCSCAACACGCTCGCCACGCAACAGGCTGCCGACCACATCGCGGAATCCCTGCGTCTGCGGATCGGCACGCTCGGACTGGAAGCCGTAGGCCCATGCCCGGTCGACATGCCCGAGCACGGCGAGGGCGCCGCCATGGCGATGCGCGAGCAGGCGCTGCGGCAGGCGCGCGGTGAAAGGGGCGGGTGCGAGGCGGGCAGGAACACCCGCGCTGCCTGCGGAGATGCCGCTAAAATTGTCGAATTCCGGGCATCCTGCGCMAAAACAGGCAAAACAGARCTGGATAAGCCCGTGACACTGCGCGTCGTCGGGGACGTCCTGCGCGGCGAACCAGTGCTCGGGACCGATCTTGCCGTAGCCGGGCCAGTCCTGGCAGACCAGGGCACCCTGGGTGTCGGCGAGGCGCGCGTCGTCGGCGCGCAAGGCCATGCCATGGGAGCCRGTGAAGAGCAKGGCAGGCTGGCCACCGGGGCTTTTGCCGCGCAGGACGTCGGTGAGGGCGGCTTTGCTGGCGGCTTCGCCCAGCAACGCCTGCATCGAGAAGCCCTGGCGTTCGCCCAAGGGCTTGGCCTGCGCGGTGCCCTGGCCGAGCGGTGTGGCCAGTTGCCGCGTGAGCAGCTGGGTGGCGCGGTCGAAGTCGTGGCAGGTGGCGAACAGCGCGATGCTGCGGCGAGCCGCCACGCTGGCGGCGGTTTCATAGGCAACGACGCTGTCCGCATAACTGCGGAAATCCGCCATCTCCTGAAAGTCCAGCCGGCCGACCGCCCAGTAGAGGTCGAGCGTGTACTGGAAGGCAAACGAGATCTTGCCGGGGGGGCCGATCAGGACGAGGTAATAGGGCACGCCCAGCGCGGGATCGACCACGTTGAGCGAGACCTTGTGCCGTGCCAGCCAGGTCGCGGCGGTCTCGCCCGGCAGGCAGCCGTCGGCGCCCTGGAACACCGTGATATCGCCCGCCTCGCGCCGCCGCCAGGCGATCAGAGGCGCCAGCGCATCCAGGTAAGGCGCGGGATCGACGTCGGAGGGGAATAGCAGGCCCCAGCCGGCCTCGCCCAGCTTGTCGCCGTCGATGTCGCCCAGGACGGCATAGGTGTCGGCCTGCCGGGCCTTCTCCGCGGCCCGTTCTGGCGCGCGGCGGCCGGCCTGCTCGTGCGCGGCGAAGGCCTCGATGCCCTGCGCATCGAGTTCCGCCAGCGGCCGCCCGGTGTCAGCCTGGATGCCGAGCGGGAGCGGCATGGAGTCGCCGCCGCCGGCCGGCGTCGGTTCCGGTGCCGGGCTCATGATGCCGCTCCGGTCAGTGCGGCCTGCCAGATCAGGTGGGCCACCTCGGGGCCGTCGATATCGTTGTGCGCGCCCGAGACCCCGCTCTTGTGGCAGATGAATTCGCTGGCTTCGATGTTGAGCACCTTGCCGCGCGCCATGTCGTAGCGCCCGTCGTAAGGCATCATGGCCGCGTCCGCGCTGCCATCCACGCCCTGGATGCCGAAGGCGCCGATCGCCCCGAAGGTGGGATAGGCCTGCGCCGGATCGAAGGCAACCTGGCCGGCCACGCCCGCGGCCCACGGATAGAAGGTGCCGACCGCGCTGTCATGCCGGGAGCGGGTGACCACCAGCGGGCCGCTGACCTTGCCATCTTCCAGCAGGTGGCGGCAGTAGCCAGCCGTGCCTGGCCGTACCGGGATGTCCGGCGCATAGGCCCAGAGCGACATCGCGCCCTGCACCAGCACGCACGAAGCCACCGGGCGGCGCAGCGCCGCGGTCCCGCCTGGGCCGCCCAGCGTGGCGGACATGACGACGGCGCCGAAGCTGTGGCCCATCAGGTGCATGCGCGCGCCCGGAAGCGCGTCCTCGATGCGGTTCAGCAGGGCATGCACGCCTTGCTCGCCGACGGTCTGCCCCCGTTTTTTCATGCTCCAGAAKGACAGCTGGCGCAGTGGCGCCAGGATCCCGCCCAGCAAGCCGCTACCGCCGAAGGCGGCGCCGAGCTGGCTGGCTTCGGCGAAGGCGGCATCGGGATCGAAGGGCAGCCGGTCGGAGCCGGCGTCACCGCCCACGCCCGCGCTGCCGAGCGCAAGCGCCTGGTCGAGCTGCCGGTAGGCCTGGCGCGYGTCCTGCGGCAGGCTGGCGGCATCGGCCTGGGTGCGTGCGGCTTCGAAGATGGCGGCGAGCGCGGCGCGCACGGCCGGGGTATCGCCGAGGCGCTGCGCATAGGTGTCGATCATTGCCTGCGGGCCGCCGCCAGCCTGCGGCGCAAAGCTGGCACCGTCGCCCATCTCCTMGTCCCCCCAGGGCAGGCTGGGCCAGTGCAGGCCGATGTGGGCAACGGCCAGGCCCGGATGCCGCGCGCGCATTTCCTGCTCGTCGCCGACACTGCGCGAGAAAGCGCCGATCCAGCGGTCGTACTGCGCGCGCGCCGCTGGCAGGTCGCCCTGCCAGCCGTGGCTCCAGAAAAAGACATCGGTAGGCGGTGCGGCCTGCCATTGTTCCAGCAGCCGCGCGGACAGGTATCCGCCGGTGCCGTCGGGGTCGTCGCTGCGTTCGTTGCCTGCCTCGTCGAGCGCCAGCAGGGCGTAGGTGGCGCTGCTGCCGGCAATGTCCTGGATTGGCATGAGAAATCCCTCGTCTGAGAACCTGGCCGGCGGATCTTTGTCGATGCGCCGGCCAGTCCGTGGTGCCCGGCGCGCTCAGCGCGGCTCGCATGCGCTTGGCTGCGGTGTATCGCCCGGGAAGAAATCCGCTTTCTGTCTGGCGGTAAAGCCGCCGCCGGCAATGGCGCAGGCTTGCCTGCGCCATTGCTCCATGTCCAGGTCCCAGATCGCCGCCAKCGCGGTCCCCGCGGCGTATAGCCAGCGCCCGYCATCGCTCACGGAGAGCGCGGCGATCGGTTGCCGCTGGTCGCGATACAGTGTCTGCGGGATGGGCAGCGGCCGGTCGGTCTCGCGATCGAGCAGGAAGAGATTGCCGTGGTCGTCCCCGGCGACGACAAACGGCGCGTCGGGCACGGCCAGCGCGGTAATGACGCCTGCCGCATCCTGCTTGAGGATGATGGGTGCGGCCTGCGCCGGCGGCGGCAAGGCCGCGGCAGCCTTGGGCAGCGCCAGCCGGTACACCTTGCCGAGATAGTTGCCGGCCACCAGCGTGGCGCCGCGCGCGTCGAAGGCAAGGCTGGTGATCTGGCCGCGCGGCAACGCCTCGAAGCGCTGGACCAGGATCGCTTTGGTATCCAGGCAATCGGCGCCGGGTGGGCCGATCCGCCACAGGCTGATCTTGTCGTCCTCGGCCACGGCCAGCTCGGCCGTTCCCGGCCTGAAGGTGGCATAGGCGGCGTGCACGAGCGGATCGGGCAGCGGGATGCGGCAGGTGGCGGCGTCGGCGGCGGTCGATGGCGCGGCTGGGGTGGCGGTAGAGCCAGATCCTGCCGGCGCGGCCGCGCCGGCATCGGGCGCCAGGCGCCAGAGTTCGAGGCGACGGTCCTCGGCCGGTTCGCCAGAGCGGATTGCCAGCAGGCGGCCGTCCTCGCTGAGTGTCAGGCGGGCGCCGGCACCGGCCATGACGCCGGGCAGGATGGCCTTGCCGCTGCCGTCGGCCGCGAGCAGCCAGATCTGGCCGTTGTCATCGGCCACCGCAAGACGCCGCGCGCCGCGTGCCCAGTCCAGCGCCCGCACGGGGGCGGCCGGCAGGGCGACGGGCCGCCTGCTGGCCGGCTTGCCCGCCTCGGTCTGGAGCAGGACGAGCTTGCCGTTCTCGGTCGCGGCAACCAGAGGCGGGGCGATGCCGGCCAGCGCCAGCAGCAGCGGGGGCGCGCTGTCCTGCCCGCGCGAAACGATGGTAGCCATCGGGTGCCGCGGCGCGTCGAAGCGCATCTGCAGCAGTTCGCCTTGATCGGTCGATGCCAGGAGGCGCTGGTCCTTGCCCGCCAGCGCGAGTCCGGTGATCTGGCTTGGCAGGTCGAGCAGCTCGTTGCGCGTGAATTGCATGCGCTCAGGTTCGAGCCGCCAGCGGATCACGCGGCCGTCCCAGCCGCCCGAGAGCAATTGCCCGTCGTCGGTAAACACCAGCTGCACCACGGCGTCGTCGTGGCCCAGCAGCGYACGCGGCCACAGCGTGCCATCGGCGGTGCGCCACACGCTGATGCGGCCGCCGCGCGTGCCGGCCACGGCAAGGCTGCCGTCCGGACTGACGGCGATGCTGTGGTAGCCGGCGAACCAGTCGGTGTTGTCGGCCGGCGCGGCCAGCTCCTGCTCGGGTGTGCCCAGCACCGCCGGCGCTGCCTGCGCATCATCCGGCAGGCGCCACAGCCTGGCCTTGCCATCGCGCCCCGCCGTGGCAAGCTGCCGGCCCTGGCCGAACAGCGCAACGTCGGTGACGCGCAGCGCGTGCGCGCGCCCGCTTGCAATCGGGCTGCGCCAGGTGTCCCCGGCCTTGGTGAGATCCCACACCGCAATGCGGCCGCGGTCGTAGCCCGCCACCAGCCGCTGGCCGTCGCCGGACAGCGCGGAGACCGGACCCCATCCGCCTTCGCGCCTGGCCCCCGCCGGCAGCGACAGTACCGTCGCGCGTGCCGGCTGGGCGATATTCCACAGCGCCACGCTGCCGTCCTGCCCGCCGGTGGCCAGCGTGCCGGCCCCCGTCAGCGCGACCACGCGCACGCCCTCGGGATGCTGGTTGCGCAGCGCGGTCTCGTCGAGCCGCACGGTATGCCCGCCGGGACCGAGCCCGGTGATATCCACGATCCAGTGGCCACCGCCCAGGCGCGCGCTGACCCGATAGCCGGCATCGGCCTGCACCGCCAGCATCTGCTGGTCCGCGCGCGCGAGGTAGGTCTCGATATGGCGGGCGCGGTTCATCKTGCCGACCAGCGAGCGCCGGAAATCGAAGGCTTCCGGACGCTTATGGCTGTGTTGGCCGCGCGTGCCTTCGACCGCGGCCAGCAGCGCGGCGTCCGGCGCCGGTCGCGAGCTGAGCAGGGAGAACAAGGCGTTCTGCATGGCGAGGTCCTGCTTGGTCGTGCGCAACTGCCACGCCAGCACCACCACCACGATGAGGAACAGCAGCGTGGCGCCCGCCAGCGAGTAGCCGAAGATGTGCCAGCGCCGGGCGCGCTCGCACTCGGCGCGATGGCGCTGGTAGGCGGCCAGGAAGCGGTTCTCTGCTTCGCTGTGCCGGTCTTCCGCTTCGAGCAGGGTGTCGTCGAGTTCCTCGGTGGAGGTGAGCTTGCCKAACACGCCCGGGTTCTCGCCCGACAGCGCCCACGCCCGCGCCAGCTGCTTCCAGTGCGGCAGGTACTGGGTGCGCCACTGCGCATTGCTGGCGCGGACCGGCTCGATCAGCCGGTCGTGCGCCAGTTCGAGCCATTGTGCGTCCTGGCGGCTCTGTGCGCGCACCAGGTGATATTGCTGCAGGATGTCGAGCTCGGCCGCGGTGGGGGAGTTGCGCAAGCCTGCATCGAGCGTTGCCTGGGCACGCATATTGTTGGCGGTGATCAGGCTGTTTTCGATCCAGTCGCGCACCACGCGCTGGCGCAGCCGCGTGCCGCTGGCCGCGTCCAGCGTCATATTGCAGTAGGAGGCGAGYGCCGCGCTGGTATCGAGCTGCTGCACCTGCTCGAGCGTGATGGTGCCCCCGCCCGCGGGCGGCCCGTCCGGCCCGAAGCACGCCTGCCACAGGCTMAGGGCAACCACCTGCAACTGCACGGGCTCGACGAAGCGCCCCTCGCGCAGGCTGACCTGGCCGGCGGCGTCGCGCGTGCGCACCTGGGCGAGGTCCTTCACGAGCCGGCGCGCGGCGTCTTCGCGGAAGTCCACGCCGGCCGCCATAGCCGGGCCGCGCAGGGCTTCCAGCGCCTGCTCCCTCGACAGCAAGTCGATGCGCATGGTGTTCGTGAGGCGCGTCGGTACCAGGTCGCGGTAGGCGTCCAGCCACGAAAAATACTCCTCCCGCATCGCCACCAGGGCCCAGACCGGGCTGCCGCTGCGGCCCAGCAGTTCGCCCAGTTGCGCGAAGAAGGCCTGCTTCGCGCCGGTGTCGGTACTGTCGAGCGTGAAGATCTCCTCGAACTGGTCGAGCACSATCAGCAGCCGCCGYGTGCGGCCGCCCGTGCTCTGGTCTTCCAGGCGCGCCAGGCAGGACAGCAGCGTATCGTCCGGGCGCGGCCTGAGTTCGCTGCGCGCGGCCCAGCAGTGCAGCACGCTGGTGACGTAGCGGTTCTCGCCCTCGTACGGCACGCTCACGCGCGCGGTCGGCAGCACGTCGAAGCGGTCCGCCAGGCGCGGGCGCAGCCCGGCCTCGATCAGCGAGCTCTTGCCCGCGCCGGAGGGCGAATACAGCAGGACGACGCGGTCGGCGATGAGGCGGTCGCGCAGTTCCCCGATCTCCGCGTCGCGGCCGAAGATCGGGTCGGTCTCGCCCAGCGGCATCGGCCCGATATAGGGCCCGCGCGCGCTGGCGCGTGGCTCGGGGGTCTCGGGTGCGGCGTTGGCGGGAGCGGGATTGGCTGCCATCTCATCCTTCCAGGCGCCGCAACAGTTCGGTGGTGAACATGCCCACGTCGCCCCAGTACAGCTTCAGGCGCGCCTTGTCCTGGAAGTAGCGCTCCAGGTAGCGCCGCGCGCTGACCGGGTCGACGATGCTGTTGGGGTCGAGCTGGGCGGACAGGTGCTGGTACTCCTGGCGCAGATCCGCGCCCTCCAGGTTGAGGATGCTGCGGAACAGGATGCGGAATTCCCACGACTGCACGTCGAAGCCGACGAACAGCAGCGCGCTGTCGTTGAGCCGTGCGCGCACGGAAAGCGGTATCGCATTGCGGTTGACCKAGACGCTGGTGAGGTAGTCGAAGTACTGGTCCTCGGTGAGCACCAGCGAGCCGGGCTCGCGCAGATCGCCGAACAGCTTGAGCACCATCGGCGCCTGCGCGCTGGGATTGGCGCGCTTGCGGCCTTCGGCCAGCGTGTCGTCGCAGGCTTCGGCCTGGCGGTTCCAGCGGCACAGCCGGATGCCGGGATCGGCGCCGCCTTCGCGCAGGGCGTCGGCCAGCAGGTCGCTGGGGTCCGTCGTCAGGTAGACCGGCAGCTTGAGCCGGGCCATGGCGCGGTACGGGTTATTGCCATCCTGCTGGCGCTGCGCGCGTCCCACCGCGCAGACCACGTCGCCGAGCTGGGCGATGATGTCTTCGTTGCGCAGCGCGCAGAGCGCCGGCGGAAGGATGTCGCGGTACTGCTGGCACAGGTGCTGGTAGGCGAACTTGTAGAACAACCGGCGCGGAAACACGCMTTGCTGGGACACCGCCAGGTATTGCGCCACCTGCGGCAGTTCATCGCGCTCGTGCGCCGCCATGGGGAAGTGATAGGCCTCGGCCCACATCTGCGCCAGCTGCAGGCGCGAGCCGAACACCGTCTCGCTMATCGCCGGGCCGAGTATGGGCGTGGTCTCGCCATGCTGGATATTCTCGATGACGGCGTGCCAGGCATCGGTGCCGTCACCTTCGTCTGGACCGAAGCCCGGCGGGTAGAAGATGCGGCCGCTGTCGAGCCGCGTGAACACCGCCGGCATCCACCAGTCAGGGAACTGGCTGACCGCCGCGCGCGCCACGCCGGCCGCGCGGTCCACCTCGCCGTGATCGCGCAGCTCGCCGAAGAACACCGGCATGAAGGCACTCATGGTGGCCATGCCCACATTGCCCTGCATGGCCAGCACCGCCGGCACTCCGGCCTGCGCCAGCAGCGGGCCCAGCGCCATCAGTGTACTGCCGCCGCGCGCGGCGCCCGCGCCGGCGCTCTGGCAGGAGCACAGCACAACCAGGCCKGGCGGGCGGTCCAGGGTGCCGATGCGGTTGACCAGCACGCTGCCGGGCACCAGGTCGCGCGAGCCATCGATGCGTTCGAGCCACAACATGGGCTCGCCGTCCACCAGCGCCCCGTGGCAGACGAGATAGAGCACGTCCACGCCGTCGCGCAGCGCGCTCAGCAAGCGCTCCACCGACGCCTGCCCGGGTTCGGCGAGAACCGTGACCGGCACCGGAGCCAGCGCGGCGGCGGCCCGCGCGGCCTCGCCCGGCGCGTCGATCGGCGTCAGTTCCGGGCCGAGTCCGCTCGGATTGGCCACCACCACCACGGCCGTCACGTCGTTCTTGGCGCGCAGCTTGGGCAGGCGCATCTCGCGCGCGAACAGATAGCGCGAGAAGAAGCAGCGCTGCGCGATGAAGAGTGCGTGCTCGCCGGCGGGGTCGAACAGGGTTTCCCAGGGCAGCGCGTGCAGCTCGCGCGCCTCCACGCTGATACGCAGTCGCACGCGCAGGTCCAGGCGGCGCTCGTCCGCCGCGGCTTGCGCGGCCACGAAGGCGTCGCGCACCACCGGGTCGGCGAACAGGCTGGCTGCGAGGGCGCGCCCGCAAACCTGCGGATCGGCATCGCGCAGCGCAGGCGCGTCCGGCGCCAGCGCCAGCGGCACGCGCGGCGTGATGGCGTCGCCCTCCGGCACGCGATGCCGCGCTTCCACCTCGTACCTGCCATCGCTATCCGTACCGATGACGATCTCGAGTTCCGAGTAGTTGCGGGGCATGGGCGTCTGGCCGGCTACGCGCAATCGCGCCGATCGCCTGGCAGCACCAGCGACCTGGAGCGCGCTGGCAGCGGGGCAACGCGGGTGGGGTTGACCTGGCCGCTGCTGAACAACGCCTCGCAGTCGCGGCGCGGTGCAGCTTTCAGCGCGATGGTGATCATGGTCCCTCCCCGCAGGTCCGGGCTTTGCGCAAAGGCGCGCGACGGCGCACCGCACCGGTCCCGGCAAGGCAATGCTGGCGGCCCGCGAAGCGGGGGCCTGTGTTTATTCATCCGTTCTGGCTTCCCTAGCTAATGAATATGATATTTGCGAAAAATGCAATTTTCGTCGCCGTCGCCGTGGCGGCGAGGGCAGGGATGGTGATGCAAGCGCCATCCGGCACGGAGCCGCGTGCCGTTGCGTGCGACGCGGCGCAAGCACGCATCCGTTGGCACCTGCCGATCACCGGGCCGTGATGTTGGCCGCGTTGGCCGCGCCCGGACACCGCGCCTGTGCGATGCCCGGAACCCCATGCCGAACGACGCAACCGCCCGCCGGAGCCGGCGAACGTTGCCGCCRCCGATGCCGCTGCTGATGCCGATGCCGCTGCTTAAGCCGCCGCACGCCGGCGCCTGAGCCCTGCCGGGCTGCATTCACGCGGCCGCGCCATCTCCGCAGGCCGCCACAATCTGCGCGATCAGGCCGAGCAGCAGCGGCGCGTAGCGTTCGACATCGCGCGGCTTCTCGCTGGCCTTGTGCGGAAAGCTGATATTGAGTCCGTACCATTGATGGTCCGGCCCGCGGAAGGCCGCGCCCACGGCGGTCAGGTKACCGGGCTGGTAGTTGGCGCTGCAATAGCCCAGCGCCTGTGCCTGCGCGATGCCCCGCCTCACCTCCCTGCGCAAACCTGGCCATTGCTCGCCGGCCTTCTCGGCGATCTTGCCAACCAGGTCTTCGCGCACGCCGGCGGGCAGCGCGGCCAGATAGGCCAGGCCGATCGCCGTCAGCTCCATCGGCACGCGCGTGCCAGGCGCCACGCGCCGCGTGCGCGACACGCTGTCGCGGCTGTGGCGTACCGATGCCAGGTAGACCATCGCAGTCTGGTCGCCGACCGCCAGCCCCACGTTGACCTTCTCCGCCTCGGCGATCTTGCGCATCAGCGGCAGGGCGATATCCGCCACCACGGTGGCATGGCGGAACGCATCGGCCAGGCTCAGCACCACGGCCGCCAGCCGGTAGGCACGCTCGGTGGTGTCGTAGTGCAGGAATCCGGCATCKACCAGCGAGCGCGTGAGCCGGCTCACGGTAGGACGCGGCAGGCCCGTACGGGCGGCCAGGTCGGCGTTGGTCAGGCTGGAGGAGCCGACGCGAAAGGCACGCAGCAGCGTCAGGCCGCGCTCGAGCGACTGGCTGCCTTCGGTCTGGCGGGTGAAACGGCCGGTGCTGTGCGTGATCTGGCKGGTCGAGGTGGCAGCGGGCATGCGAGTGGATTGGCGCACCTTGCGAGCCGCCAGTAATTTCGGTATCCGAAATTGTAGTGTAGCGCCGCCGACGGCATCGGCGAATACTGTCGGCTAGTGGTGCGGCGCCGGCAAGCGGCGGCGCGGCCTTTCCCCGTTCTCCATCATCCACCCGGAGCCTTCGCCATGACCTTGGCATCCMAGCCGAAAATCCATCTGTCCCGCGACCAGCACGTCGCGCAGATCGAGATCTCCCGCCCACCCCACAATTTCGTCGACGCCGATGTCATGCGCCGGCTGGCCGAAATGCTGCTGCAGCTCGACGAGGACGACAGCTGCCGCGCGGTGGTGCTGTCGTCCGGTGTCGGCGCCTTCTGCGCCGGCGCGGATTTCAGCGCGCCGKACCAGGGCAGCGTGTCGCGCGATCCGTCGGCCTTCTACGCGCAGGCCATGAAGCTCTACCGCAACCGCAAGCCGATCGTGGCGGCGGTGGAGGGCGCAGCCATTGGCGCCGGGCTGGGCCTGGCGCTGGTGGCGGATTTTCGCGTGACCTGCCCGCAGGCGCGCTTCAGCGCCAGCTTCAACCGGCTGGGCTTTCATCCCGGCTTCGGCATGAGCGTGACGCTGCCGCGCCTGGTGGGCGAACAACAGGCCGCGCTGCTGTTCTATACCGGCCGGCGCATCGGCGGCGAGGAGGCGGTGCGCATCGGACTGGCCGATGAACTGGTGGCACAGGGCGAAGTGCGCGCGCGCGCGCTGGCGCTGGCGCACGAGATCGCGGCGTCGGCCCCGCTGGCCGTGGAAAGCACGCGCGAGACGCTGCGCCTCGGCCTGGCCGACCGCATCGCCGAGGCCAACCGGCGCGAGCTGTCCATCCAGCGCGTGCAGTTCGCCACCGACGACTTCCGCGAAGGCGTGGCGGCCATGGCCGAGCGGCGTGCGCCAGTATTCCAGCGCCGCTGAGGGAGGCCACATGCACAAGCCAACTCCGGCTTCGGCCGGCCCGCTGGACGGCATCCGCGTGCTCGACCTGACCTCGGTCGTGCTGGGCCCGCTGGCCACGCAGGCGCTGGCCGACCTGGGTGCCGACGTGATCAAGGTTGAAGGCCCGGAGGGCGACCTGATGCGCGCCAACGGCGTCTCGCGTCATGCCGGCATGAGCTCGATCTACCTGGCGCTCAACCGCAACAAGCGCTCCGTGGTGCTGGACCTGAAGACGCCCGCGGGCGCGGCCGCGCTGCGCCGCCTGATCGCCGGTGCCGACGTGCTGGTCCACAATATGCGCGTGGCCGCCATCGAGCGGCTGGGCTTCGGCTATGCCGCGGTGGCGGCGCTCAATCCGCGCATCGTCTACTGCGTGGCCACCGGCTTCGGCCAGGACGGACCGCATCGCGACAAGCCAGCCTTCGACGACATCATCCAGGCCGCCTGCGGGCTGGTGGCGCTGGGCTCGGCCGCGGGTGGCCGTCCGGAATACGTGCCGAGCMTGATCGCGGACAAGACMACCGGGCTGGCCCTGGCCAACGCCGTGCTGGCCGCGCTGCTGCACCGGGAGCGCCATGGCAGCGGCCAGTCGGTGGAAGTGCCGATGCTCGAAACCATGGCCAGCTTCGTCATGGCCGAGCACCTGGCCGGGCTCACCTTCGAGCCGGCCACCGGTGCCGCCGGCTACGCGCGCCTGCTGCAAGGCGGGCGCCGGCCGGCGCAGACCGCCGACGGCTGGATCTGCGCGCTGCCCTATACCGACCGCCACTGGAAGGCCTTCTTCCACGCGGTGGGCCGCGACGACCTGGCGGACAAATACAACATCGCCAGCCGTGCCCAGCGCAATGCCAATATCCGCGCGCTGTACCAGCACCTGGGAGACATCACGCCCACGCGCACCACGGCGCAGTGGATGGCGTTGTTCGGCGAGCTCGACATTCCCGCCACGCCGATCTGCACGCCGGACGAATTGCCGCAACATCCGCACCTCGCGGCGGTGGGGCTGTTCCAGCAGACCGAACATCCCACCGAAGGCCCGCTGCGCGAGATGCGGCCGGCGACGCGGTTTTCCGCCACGCCGCTGTCGCTGCGCCGCCATGCGCCCGGGCTGGGCGAGCACACCGAGGAAGTCCTGCGCGAAGCCGGGCTGGGGCCGGACGAGATCGCGCTGGTGGCGGGCGGCAGGAACGCGGCCTGATGCAGCCCGCAATGCAGGCGCACAAAAGACAAGGAGACAAGGCATGAATTTCGCACTGGACGAAGAGCACCAGATGCTCAAGGACCTGGTCGCGCGCTTCGTGCGCGAGCAGCTGATTCCGCTGGAAGCGGGCGTGCTGGCGCGCGAGGCGCAGGGCGGCCAGCTCGCGCTGCTGCCGCAGGAACAGGCGCGGCTCGACGGGCTTTCGCGCGAGCTGGGACTGTGGGGCCTGGACGCGCCGGCCGAGATGGGCGGCGCCGACCTGCCGGTGGTGGCCATGGTCGGCGTCAACGAGGAACTGGGCAAGACCATCACGCCCTATGACCTGCCGCCCGATTCGCCCAACTTGCGCATGTTGCTCAAGGCCGCCGACGAGGCCCAGCGCGCGCGCTACCTGGAGCCCTACGCGCGGGGCGAGACCATCTCCGCCATCGCCATTTCCGAGCCGGGCGCGGGCGGCGACCCGGCCATGATGTCCACCCGCGCCGAGCGCGAAGGCGACGACTGGGTGCTCAACGGCCGCAAGATCTGGATCAGCCGCGCCGCACGCGCCGACTGGACCATCGTGATGGCGGTGACCGACAAGGCGCGCGGCGCGCGCGGAGGCATCTCCGCCTTCCTGGTCGACCGCGGCACGCCCGGCTTCAAGGTGGAGCGGCGCATCCCGATGATCGGCGGTGCTTCCACCTATGAGGTGGTGCTGGAAGACTGCCGCATTCCTGGCACGCAACTGCTCGGCGTGGAAGGCCAGGGCTTCGCRCCGATGCAGGCACGGCTGTCGAGCCGGCGCGTGCAGATGGCGGCCTGGTGCATCGGCCGCGCCCAGCGCGCCCTCGACATGTTGTGCGAGTACGCGCCGCAGCGCCGCACCTTCGGCGCTGCGCTGGCCGATCGCCAGGCCATCCAGTGGTGGGTGGCCGATGCCGCCACGCGCATCCATGCCTGCCGTCTGATGACCTACGAGGCCGCCGCGCGCATCGACGCCGGCGACGAGGCGCGCACCCAGGTGTCGATGATCAAGGTGTTCGCCACCGAGATGGCCTGGGACGTGATCGACCACGCCATGCAAGCCTTCGGCGCGATGGGCATGACCAAGGAAATGCCGCTGCAGCAGATGGCCAACGAAACGCGCCTGATGCGCATCTACGAGGGGCCGTCGGAAGTGCACCGCTGGGTCATCGCGCGTGACCTGCTGGGCCTGAAGCGCTAGCGGGCCAGCCGCCCCGCGCTGTGAATCAATGCCATATCCGCACCGGGAGAACCCACTGCCGGGCGGAGCACCAAGGAGACAGACCGCATGACCCGCTCCACCACCTGTTCGCGCCGCCGTTTTGCCAGCCTTGCCGGCAAGGGCGCGCTTGCCGCCGCGGCCCTGGCGACCATTCCCGGCGTCGTCCTGGCGCAGCAGCCGGCGTTTCCCAGCCGGCCGATCCGCTTTATCGTACCGTTCCCGTCGGGCAGCGGCACCGACACCACCGCGCGCATGTTCGCCAAGAAGATCGGCGAGCTGACGGGGCAGGGCGTGGTGGTGGAGAACAAGCCGGGCGGCAACGGCTTCATCGGCGTGCAGACGCTGCTGAGCGCGCCGGCCGACGGCTACACGGTGTTCATCGGCAGCAACTCCACGCTGTCCACCAAYGCCGCCACGTTCCGCAAGCTGCCCTACGACCCGCTGACCGACTTCACACCCATCACGCTGCTATCGCGCGGGCCGTGCCTGATCATCGTTCCCGCCAGCTCGCCGTACCACACGCTCAAGGCGCTGGTGGAGGACGCGCGCAAGCGGCCCGGCGCGCTCAACTATGGCACCGGCTCGGTCTCGTACACGCTGTACAGCGAATGGCTCAACGAGCAAAGCCGCATGAAGACCACCGCGGTGCCGTACAAGGGCGCCGGCGACGCCATCAACGGCGTGATGGCCGCCAACGTGGATTTCGCCGTGGTGGACGCCAGCGGGGCGATCGAGCTGGTCAAGGGCGGCAAGGTGCGCGCGCTGGCCTATACCGCGCCCCAGCGCTCGCCGTTGCTGCCGGGCGTGCCGAGCGCCGCCGAGGCCGGCGTGCCCGATTTCCTGGCCTACAACTGGGTCGCGGCGGCGGTATCGGCCAGGACGCCGGCACCCATCGCGCAACGGCTGGGCGAACTGTTCGCCGCTGCCGGCGCAGCCGACGACGTCAAGGAGTACTACCAGCGGCAGTCCACCGTGCTGATCCTCTCGACACCGGCGGAACTGCGCGACTACCAGAAGGAAGAGATCGCACGCTGGAAGCGGCTGGCCGCGATTGCGAAGATCGAGTTGCAATAGGCATAGGCAGCGCCGCCTCGGCGGTGCGGGCGCGTGTTTCTTCTCCGCGCCGGCGCCCGCCTCCGGCCGCGGGGCGGCCCGGCGCGCCGCAGGCGAGGCAGCCTGACCGCGCTCAGTTGAGCGACGATGACGTTCCGCCGTCGCCGAAATCCTTCCACCAGTCGAACTGGCCATCGCGCAGGTGCACGTAGAGGACGACGCGGTGCTCGAGCGCGAGTGCCGTGCCGGCCTCGATCGCGGCTTCGCGCGATATGCAGCTTGTCACGCGCCCGACACCCTCGACAGCGACGGTCCAGTGACCCTCGCTGCTCAGGATCACGTGAACATTGGAGTTAGCGGGCGTTGTCATGGCGGGCGATGGCCTGATGTCCGGCGCGGCGAGGACAGCGCGCACGGCKGGCGCGGACGGAGGTGGCGCAAGCGGGATGATTGGCKCAAGCGGCGCAAGTGCGCAAGTGGCGGATCCGGGGTTTCAATCGATTGTGCTCCATMAGGTACAGGAGCAGCCGCCGCCGTTCCCGTTGTGGAGTATAGATCGTGGAAGGCCCCCTCAGCTTCCCTTCAGCCCGCGGCTAACCGGGGCGGGGTCGCCGGCACGATCAGCCGGCCGGGGCTATCGAAACCCGTGGTGACTGTTCTATGATCCGGGCGAAACATGCGCAATGACAGACAAGGAGCCCATGCGTCAGGCACTACTGATCATCGATATCCAGCMGAGCTTCTCCCCGCCGCCCTGGCTGGTGGAACGGGTCGCCGCGCTGGTCGGCAGGCTGCCAACCGTTGCCACCGTCGAGCGCCACGATGAAGCCGTCACTCCGTTCCGGCGCCAGCTGGGATGGGCGCCGGMGCCGGCAGACGACAGCCTGGTCGCGGCCGACCAGGTGTTCGTGAAGCACGGCTACGCGCCTTCGCCCGACACCATCGCGCATCTGCAAGGCCTGAACCTCGACCGGGTGCTGGTCTGCGGCATCCAGACCGAAACCTGCGTGCTGGCGGCCGGCTTTGCCTTGTTCGATGCCGGGCTGCAACCCACTCTGCTCGAAGACCTCACGGTGGGGTCCTCGCTGGATGTGTCCGGCGGGCTTGGCATCAGGCTCTGGCGTCATCATTTCGGCCACGTCCTGCGGTCCGGCGATATCTGGTCGGAGAACGGGCCGGGCGCTGCCGCATAGCGCGCCCGCCGGCGAGGCTGCGGCTTACTGCTGTAGCCTCGCCGCCGCGTCCSGCAGCGCCGTGCGCAGCCCTTCTTCCACCACTGGGTGATAGAACGGCATGGCCAGCATCTGGTCGATGCTCAGTCCCTGCTGGCAGGACCAGGCCAGCAGGTGCGCGATATTCTCGGCGCGGGGGCCAATCCACTCCGCGCCTAGAAAGCGGCCGCTGGCCCGGTCCGCATAGACGTGCATCAGCCCGCGGTTCTTCAGCATGACGCGGCTGCGGCCCTGGTCCTCGAAGCTGACCTCGCCGCTGACAAAGGTGCCCGGCTCCAGGTCGGCGTAACGCTGTCCGACCATGGCGATCTGCGGATCGGAGAACACCACGGCGATCGGCGCGCGGCGCGGCACGGGCTTGATGGCGGGGTAGTTCGCCGCGTTCTCGCCGGCAGCCTTGCCTTCGTCGGCCGCTTCGTGGAGCAGGGGCAGGATATCGTTTGCATCGCCGGCGATAAAGACCGGGGCGTGGCCGCATTGCAGGGTTGCCGGGTCGAACCTCGGCACGCCGCCGGCGTCCAGTTCCAGCCCGGTATTCTCCAGGCCAAGGCCACGCACATTGGGGTGGCGTCCGGTTGCCGCCAGCACATACTCGAAGCGCTCCGTCACGCTCTGGCCCGCGTGGTCGATGAAGGTGATCACCGCTTCGTCGCCATCGCGGCGCATGCCGGTCACTTGCGCGGCCGGATCCAGCGCGAACTCGTCCTGGAAGGTCCKGGCCGCGTAGGCCTTGATGGCCGGATCCGACAATCCGCCCACGCCGCCCCGCGCGCCGAATACATGCACCCGCACGCCCAGCCGCGACAGTGCCTGGCCAAGCTCGAGCCCGATCACGCCAGGCCCGAATACCGCCACGCTGCGCGGCAGGTCGTCCCAGGCAAAGACGTCATCGTTGACCACCAGGCGCTCGCCGAACACATGCAGCGGCGCCGGCACCGCCGGGCTGGAGCCAGTGGCAATCACGACGCGGCTGGCCCGCACGGTGGTGTGCTCATMGACCTGCAGCACGGTGTTGTCGACGAACCTTGCGTATCCGCGGATGCGGTCTTCGGCCGGGATATTCTCCACGCCGCGCACGACAAAGGAGACAAAGCGGTCGCGCTCGCGCTTGACCCGATCCATCACCTCGCGCCCGTCGATGCGGATGCGCCMGTCGACATGCACGCCAAACGCCGCCGTGTGGCGCAGTTCGTGGGCCGCCTCGGCGGCGGCAATCAGTAACTTGGAGGGMATGCAGCCAACGCGCGCGCAGGTGGTGCCATACGGGCCACCCTCGATGATGACGGCGCGCTTGCCGGCGGCCCTGGCGGCCCTGGCGGCACGATAGGCGGCAAGGCCCGCGGTACCCGCGCCGATCACAGCGACATCGGTCTGAATCGTATTCATGTCTGTTCCCTTTGAATGGCCTGTGCCGGGGAGCCGCCCCGACCGCGCAAACCGCAAGACCATCCGGGGCCCGGTTGCGMGGGACCGGTGCGGGATCCCTGCGTTGATGGGCCCAATGTTAGGAGCGGGACATGGGCCTGGATATGGCGTGGCGTATCGATTTCATGACTATCCATCTCACCCGGCACCGGTTGCCGTAGCCACGCCCGGCCATKCCGGCGAAGCACAAGGCACCGCCGCCGCGGCAGTTCTAGCTATTGGTGTTGCCTATGGTTTGGATAATGAATCGGTCTTGGACCCTATCATCGACGGCGTACTGAAGTTCCAGCGCGACGCCTTCCCCCAGCGCTCGGACCTCTTCAAGCGCCTGGCCACCAGCCAGAGCCCCAGCACCCTGTTCATCGCCTGCTCGGATAGCCGGGTGGTGCCGGAGCTGCTCACGCAGCGCGAGCCCGGCGAGCTGTTCGTCATCCGCAACGCSGGCAATATCGTGCCCGCCTACGGCACGCAGGCCGGCGGGGTGTCGGCCAGTGTCGAGTACGCCGTGGCCGGGCTCAACGTCACCGACATCGTGGTCTGCGGCCACTCCGACTGCGGCGCCATGACCGCGGTGGCCACCTGCAAGTGCCTCSATCACATGCCCGCCGTGAAAGGCTGGCTGCATCACGCGGACGCCGCCAAGGCCGTCAACGAGGCCCGYGAGCACGCCTCGGAGCACGCCCGCGTGGACTCCATGGTGCGCGAGAACGTCATCGCCCAGCTSGCCAACATCAAGACSCACCCGTCCGTGGCGCTMGCGCTGGAGCAAGGCCGCCTGAACCTGCACGGCTGGGTCTACGACATCGAAACCGGCGCGATCGACACGCTGGACGGCAACACCAACCGCTTCGTTTCCCTCGCGGCGCGTCCCGGCGCATCCGCAACCCCTGCCAGGCGCGAACTGATCGCCGCCTGAACGCYGCCTGATCGCCGCCTGAWCGCTTCAYCCCCTGTTCYCAGTCTTTATCCATTCCAAGGAGTAATGCCATGACCCAATCCCAATACAGCCAAGCCCCCCGCCAGGCCCTGAGCGACCTCATCATCGACGCCAAGATCCGCAAGGGCCTGACGTTCGAGCAGATCAACGAAGGCACCGGCCTGAGCGTGGCCTTYGTCACCGCCGCGCTGCTGGGCCAGCACCCGCTGCCCGCGRAYGCCGCCAAGGTGGTGGCCGCCAAGCTGGACCTGGACGACGMCGCCGTGCGCCAGCTGCAGACCGTCCCCGTGCGCGGCAGCATCCCCGGCGGCGTGCCGACCGACCMGACCATCTACCGCTTCTACGAAATCGTGCAGATCTACGGCTCCACGCTCAAGGCGCTGGTGCACGAGCAGTTTGGCGACGGCATCATCAGCGCSATCAACTTCAAGCTCGACATCAAGAAAGTGGACGACCCCGAAGGCGGCCAGCGCGCGGTCATCACGCTCGAYGGCAAGTACCTGCCGACCAAGCCGTTCTGAACGGCACGCCGGTGGCGGGATGGCCGCGGCACAAGCGGCATCCGTCCACCGCCCCCGGCGGCGCCCAGCGTAGTCGCCGGCCGGCGCCGMGATGCCCGGCACGCGAAGCGGCTAGCCTGCCGCGACGCGGGGGTCGAAGTCGAACTCGATGCGGATGCCGCCAGGCTCGCAGAGCATGGTGTGCCGCTTTGGCCCGGCGCCCAGCTGCTCGGGCGAAAACTCCACGACCACACCCGGCCATTTCGAGACACGCTCGAATACCTCGTTGAATTTTTCTTCCGTGGCGACGCGCAGCGCAAGGTGGTGCAGGCCCACGTTAGTCTTGCGGTCGAAACCGGTGAAGCTCGCTACATCGGCGACCTGCCACAGCGTCACCAGGACCTTGCMGTCCGAGACAAACGCCGCAGGGTAGTCCGGTTTCTCGCCGACCTGTTTCCATCCCAGGCACTGGATGAAGAAGTCTCGGGTACGCGCCAGATCCGGCACGCTMAGCCCAATATGGTCGATGCCAACGGTCATGGATTCTTCGTTCATGGTTTCGCCTTTTCAGGATGGTCGGAATCCCCCGGGGGGGACCTCTACATCCTGTCGCGCTGACGGGGAGGCGTCAAGGTGCATCAATGGCATTTCCGGAACTGACGAAAGCCTCCCCGCAGGCAATGAAGCCGATACCGCGCACCTGCCGGCGCAGCGCGGCGACGCTCAGTCCAGCGTGATCTTCAGGTCGCGGATCAGCTTGTGCCAGCGCAAGGTCTCGCTGCGCAGCAGGTCGGCATATTGCGCGGGCGTGCTGCCGACCGGCTCCACGCCGAAGTCCACCAGCCGCTTGTTGACGGCCGGCTCCCTGATGGCCGCCACGACCTGCTTGTTCAGCGTGGCGATTACCTCGCCCGGCGTGGCGGCCGGCGCCACCATTCCCACCAGCGCGGCAGCCTCCACGTTCTTGTAGCCGGCTTCGGCAAAGGTCGGCACATCCGGCAACTGCGGCAGGCGGGTCGGGCTGGCCACCGCCAGGGGCTTGACCTTGCCGCCCTTGATGAAGCCGGCGCCCGAGGCCAGGTCGACCATCATGGCCGGCACCTGACCGCCTGCCACGTCGGCCAGTGCGGGCGCCGCGCCACGGTAGGGCGCGTGGACCATGTTCAGCCCGGCCTCCACCTTGAGCAACTCCATTGCCAGGTGGTGCGGGCTGCCGGCGCCGGCGGAGGCGTAGTCGATGCCGCCCGCGCCGGATTTTGCCTTGGCCCTGGCGATGAATTCCTGCACGTTGTTGACCGGCATGCCCGGGCCGACCACGAGGATCATCGGGAACTTGCCCAGCAGCGTGACCGGCGCCAGGTCCTTGACCGGGTTGTAGGAAAGCGTCTTGTACAGCGCCGGGTTGAAAACCAGCGTGCCGTTGTCCGCCGACAGCACCGTGTAGCCATCGGCCGGTGCGCGCGCGGTCTCTGCCGCGGCGATCGCGGTGTTGCCACCCGGCTTGTTGTCGACCAGCACCGGCTGGCCCAGCTTGGCGGACAGCGCCTGGCCGATCGAGCGCGCCAGGAAGTCCGAGCCGCCGCCGGCCGGGTAGGGCACGATCCAGCGCACCGGCTTGGCCGGGAAGGGGGATTCGGCCGCAAGCGCGAAGGACGCCCAGGGCAGGACTGCCAGGCCGAGTCCGACGGCCAGGAATTTGCGGGTGGTGTTCATGTCTGTCTCCGGTTTCTAGTCATTTTTGGTTTCCTGCATCGCGCGGTGCCACGCCTGCGGTCAGTGCCGGAGCGGCCCCGCGGCGGCGGGCGGGGGTGCGCCAGCGCCCCCCGCCCGCCGGCCTCATACGCTCACGTGCCGCAGGTCGAGCACGCGTTGCGCCTTGCCGGTGGCGGTCGTCTTGATCTCACCGGCATTGAGCACGCGCACCGTCGTGGACACGCCGACGATCGTCTTCACCCGCTGCTGCAATTCCCTCGCAAGCTGGGCACGCTCGCTCTCGGCGAGGGCGTCGCAGAGTTCCGCCCGCGCTTCCACCGACACGGAGAGCGCATCCAGGTGGCCGTCGCGCGTGACGCACAGCTGGTAGTTCCCGCTGAGCCGCGCGATGCCGAGGATCAGCTCCTCGATCTGGCTGGGGAAGACGTTGACGCCACGGATGATCAGCATGTCGTCCGAGCGTCCCGTGATCTTCGCCAGCCTGCGCATCGAACGCGAGGTGGGCGGTAGCAGCGAAGTGAGGTCGCGCGTGCGGTAGCGGATCATCGGCATGGCTTCCTTCGACAGCGACGTGAACACCAGTTCGCCGTGGCTGCCGTCGGGCAATACCTCGCCGGTGATGGGGTCGATGATCTCCGGGTAGAAGTGATCCTCCCAGATGACCGGGCCATCCTTGCTTTCGATGCATTCGCACGCTACGCCGGGGCCCATGATCTCCKACAGGCCATAGATATCGAGCGCCTGGATGCCCGCACGCGTCTCGATCTCGCTGCGCATGCCCTGTGACCACGGCTCGGCGCCGAAGATGCCGAGCTTGAGCGAAGACGTCGCCGGATCCATGCCCTGGCGCGTCATCTCGTCGATCAGGTTGAGCATGTAGGAGGGCGTGACGAGAATGATGGACGGCTCGAAGTCGCGGATCAGCTGGACCTGCTTTTCGGTCTGCCCGCCGGACATCGGCACCACCATGCAGCCGAGCCGCTCCGCTCCGTAGTGGATGCCGAGGCCGCCGGTGAAGAGGCCGTAGCCGAAGGCGTTGTGCAGCGTGTCGCCGCGGCGCCCGCCCGCGGCCCGGATC
Source organism: Cupriavidus sp. 05T41 (assembly GCF_056396525.1). Lineage (NCBI taxonomy): Bacteria > Pseudomonadati > Pseudomonadota > Betaproteobacteria > Burkholderiales > Burkholderiaceae > Cupriavidus > Cupriavidus sp. 05T41. The sequence continues at coordinate 51,086 of NZ_JBFTLQ010000075.1, read as the reverse complement.
GACCGTGCCGTCACGTTGGCCCAGGTGTCGATGTCGTTCGCGGTATAGCCCACCACGGTCGGCTTGCCGGTGGTGCCGCTGGAGGCGTGCACGCGCACCACCTCGTCGCGCGGCACCGCAAACAGTCCGAAGGGATAGTTGTCGCGCAGGTCCTTCTTCGTCGTGGTCGGAAATTTCGCCAGGTCCGAGAGCTGGCGCAGGTCGTCAGGGTGGACGCCGGCCGCGTCGAAGGCGCGGCGGTAGTGCGCCACGTTGTCGTAGGCGTGGCGGAGCGACCATTTGAGCCGCTCCAGTTGCAGCGCCTGGATCTCGTCGCGGCTGGCTAGTTCGATGGGGTCGAGTTCGCTCGGATGGGGAATGGGCTGGACCACGGTTGTCTCCTGGATATGACGCTACTGAATAGGATCGGACGGTGGCGGAGATGKGGGCGCCACGCAGCGGCCTGCCTCCTGGYGATGCGAGGCGACGGTCTGTGCCGTCGTCCGTCGCCAGGCTGGCAAGCGTCCGGTAGTACTTGTATCGATGGTTGGCGGACCGAAGCCGCTCAGGCGCCCGTAGCGGGCGCGCTGGCGGGCACGCTATGCAGGCGAGCGCTGCGCAACATGGCGGCGGCTCTGCACGACGCGGAACCGGTTGGCGACGAACGCCGAGTCGGCGAGGCTGGCGTTGGCCGCGGGATTCGCCCCGGTGGCATGGAAGTCGGAAAACGCTGCCGACTGGTTCACGAACACGCCGCCCGCGAGGTTCACCGACAAGGCGACACCGCCCGTCACCGCAGCCTCTTCGGCCGCTTCGAGCACCTGCTCATCGGTGCTGTAGACGGATAGCGTCAGCGCGCCGCGCGTGCGGGCGATGCGTGCGGCGAGTGCCAGCGAATGCGCGGTGGAGTCGGTGGCGACCACGAACGCGATCGGGCCGAACCATTCCTGCGTGAACGCGGCTTCGTCGCCGCTGGCGTCGAGCTTGCGCAGCAGCGGTGTGCTGACACGGGCTTCCGGATAGGCCGGATGCGCCAGGCTGCGGCTGTCGAGCAGCGGCGTGCCAAGCCGGGCTGCCTGTCCGATGCGGTCGAGCACGCCCTGGTTCTGGATCGCGCCCGTCAGTTCGACGGCCTTGGCCGGATCGGCGGTCAGCTTCTGCACGGCGTCGGCGATGGAGCGGGCGACGTCGTCGAACGACACCGTGCCTTCGGCCGTGCGGATGCCGTCGCGCGGCACATAGATATTCTGGGGCGCGGTGCACATCTGGCCGGAGTACAGCGCGAGCGAGAATGCGATATTGCGCGACACGGCCTTCAGGTCTTCGGCCGAGTCGATCACGATCTGGTTGACACCCGCCTTCTCCGTGTAGACCTGCGCCTGGCGGGCATGCGCTTCCAGCCAGTCTCCGTTGGCGGTGCTGCCGGTGAAATCGATCACGCGGATCTCGTCGCGCGTGGCCAGCGATTGCACGAGGGGCCCGTCGTTGGGGGCGGTCGCCAGCAGGGTCACCACGTTGGGGTCGAAGCCGGCCTCCGCCAGCACCTGGCGCGCGATGCGCACGGTGATGGCGAGCGGCAGGATCGCGGCGGGATGGGGTTTGACGATGACGGCATTGCCGGTGGCGAGATCGGCGAACATGCCGGGATAGCTGTTCCAGGTCGGGAAGGTGCAGCAGCCGATCACCAGCCCGATGCCGCGCGGCACGATGGTGAAGCGCTTTTCCATGGCCAGCGGCGGGTTCTTGCCTTGCGGCTTTTCCCAGTAGGCCGACTCGGGGACAGCGCGCATTGCGTCCCAGGCGTAGGCGATCGCCTCGAGCGCGCGGTCTTGCGCATGCGGGCCGCCGGCCTGGAACGCCATCATGAAGGCCTGCCCCGTKGTGTGCATGACGCTGTGCGCGATCTCGAAGCTGGCGCGGTTCAGCCGCTCGAGGATTTCCAGGCTCACGCCGATCCAGGCCTTCGGGCCTGCCTTGCGGTACTGCGCCTGCGCCTGCTGCACCGCCGGGATCAGTGCATCCGGGTCGGCCTTGGGATAGCCGATGTCCAGTGCGAAGCCGAACGGCGAGTGTTCCTGGCCAACGGTGCCGCTGCCGCCATGGCTGCCGGCCTGGTCGAGCGCGAAGGGCTGCCCGAGTTGCGCCTTGAATGCCGCTTCGCCGTCAGCCGCGGCGGTCTCGCCGTAGGCGCGCGGGCTGGGCATCTCGTTGAAGGGACTCCAGTAGCCGCGCGTGCGGATGGCTTCCAGGGCGTGTTCGAGGGTCTTTTCGTGTTTGGTAAACAGGGAGTGGTTCATCGCTGGGGGCCGCTTTTTCTGGTAGGTTGCAGTGATCGGATTACCGTTCGTCGTAGCTCACGACAACCCGGTCCGACACCGGATGGCATTGGCAGGTGAGCACGAAGCCATCGTCGATTTCATGCTGTTCGAGCGTGTAGTTCTTTTCCATCTTCACTTCGCCTTCGAGGACCTTCGCCCGGCACGTGCAGCACACGCCGCCCTTGCAKGCATAGGGCAGGGCGAGGCCGGCCTTGAGGCCGACATCGAGCACGCTGATTCCCTGGTACGGCAGGCGCAGCTTGCGCTTCTTGCCGTCGATGATCAGTTCCAGGTCAGCGGCCGGCATGTCGTMGGTGATCTCGACCGGTGGCACGCCGGCCTGGGGCAGCGGCGTGCCGAAGCGCTCGACGTGCACCTTCTCCGGCKCCACGCCGGCAGCCTTCAGGGCCGCTTCGGCGGCGTCCATCATCGGTCCGGGACCGCAGATGAATGCCTCGTCGATCTCCGTGGCCGGCGTGAGCGTCTGCAGGAAAGCGCGGCACTTGTCCTGGTCCAGCACGCCGTTGAACAGTTCGACTTCCTGCAGGTCGTCGGACAGCACGTGATACAGCGAGAACCGGCTCATGAAGCGGTTCTTGAGGTCTTCGAGTTCCTCGGCGAACATGATCGCGTCGACGCTGCGGTTGCCATACACCAGCGTGAAGCGGCTGGTCGGCTCGGTCTCGAGGGTGGTCTTGATGATGGCAAGGACGGGCGTGATGCCGGAGCCGCCGGAGAAGGCGACGTACGACCTTGACAGGTCGGCGTTCAGGTGCGTGAAGAAGCGGCCGTCGGGGGTCATCACTTCGATCTCGTGCCCKGGGCGCAGCGTATCGAACGCAAAGTTCGAGAATCGCCCGCCGCGCACCCGCTTGATGCCGATGCGCAGTTCGCCGTCGCGGTCGTAATCGGTGACGCCGACACAGATCKAGTACGAGCGGCGCGTCTCCTCGCCGTCAAGGTGGGTCTTCAGCGTGACGAACTGCCCTTGCGTGAAGCGGTACGCGTCKCGCAGCTCGTCKGGCACTTCGAACGAGACCGTGACGGCATCGGCGGTTTCGGGCCGTACCTCGCGGATACGCAGCGGATGGAATTGCGGAGTCGCCATGATGTCGGTCCAGGTCAGTACGGTTTGAAATAGTCGAACGGCTCGCGGCAGTCGATGCAGCGGTATAGGGCCTTGCACGCCGTCGAGCCGAATTGCGCCAGGCGCTCGGTGTGGTGCGAGCCGCATTGCGGGCAGGCCGGCGTGGCGCTGGCGGCGCGCGCCACGAAGCGGATCGTCGTTTCCCGGGGCGCCTGGTGGCTGCCGCAGTTGCCCATCGGTGGCGCGATGCCGTAGCGGCGCAGCTTCTMGCGCGCATCGGCGGTGATCCAGTCGGTGGTCCATGCCGGCGCGAGCACGGTGGCAATCCGGTGCGGCACGATGCCGGCCGCGCTGAGCGCCTGGCCGATGTCCTCCGCGATCTGCGACATCGCCGGGCAGCCCGAGTAGGTCGGCGTGATCACAACCTCGACGGCGCCGTCCGCGCCGCGCCGCACGTCGCGCAGGATTCCCAGTTCGCGCAGCGACACCACTGGGATCTCCGGGTCCGGCACCGCTTCCAGCACGGCCCAGGCGTGTTCCAGCGTGGCGTCCGGCGTCATCATGGCGTTGGCGTTCATCATGTMCTACCAGGTTGCACCAGGATGCTGGCGTGCCAGCGACTGCATTTCGGCCAGCAGGTAGCCCATGTGCTCGGAATGCTCGCCGTGCTTGCCGGTGGTGATGTACTGCACCGCGGCGGGGGCACTGAGCGTTGCCTCGGCCAGCGTCGCGGCGACGTCAGCCTGCCATGCGGGCTCGAGGTCCGCCATCAGCGGGCCGATGCCGGCCGCCGCGATCGCGGTTTCCACGGCGTCGGTCGCGAAGAACTCCTGTGTGTACGGCATCAGGTAATCGAGTGCCGCCTGCGCCCGCCGGTGCGATTCGTCGGTGCCGTCGCCCAGGCGGACCAGCCAGTMGCTTGCGTGTTGCAGGTGATAGCGCGTCTCCTTCAGCGACTTGGCCGCGATCGCCGCCAGTTGCGTGTCGGCGGACGACTCCAGGGCGGCCCACAGGTGGATCATCAGCGCCGAATAGAGGAAGTTGCGCGCGATCGTCACGGCGTAGTCGCGATCGGTGCGCACCGTGCCGGCAAGCGGGCCGGCGTGCGGCAGCTCGGCGATGGTGTAGTTGGCGAACTCGCGCTCGGTGCGGAAGTACGCGTAGCTGTCTTCGGTCTTCGTTGCGCCGCCGGCGGCTTCGTCGAGGGCCGCGGCATGCGAGTACAGCAGGCGGGACTGGCCGATCAGGTCCAGGCTGATATTGGCCTGCGCGATGTCTTCCTCGAGTGCCGGGCCCTGGCCGCACCACTCGCTGTTGCGCTGGCCGAGGATCAGGGCATTGTCTGCCAGCCGGAGCACATAGGAGAGGTGGGCGGACGCATGGGGGGAAGTATGGGGTGACGTAGTCATGGTCATGTCCCGCCTCACATGTGGTCGACTTCGGCCGGCAGCACGAAGAAGGTCGGATGGCGGTAGATCTTGTCGCCGGCCGKCTCGAAGAATGCCTCCTTGTCCGCCGGGTCGGACGCCGTGATCGCGGCCGACGGCACCACCCAGATGCTGACGCCTTCCTGCCGGCGCGTGTAGACATCGCGCGCCATGCGCAGCGCGGTGCTTGCATCGGACGCATGCAGGCTGCCGCAATGCTTGTGGTCCAGGCCCTGCTTGCTGCGTACGAATACTTCCCAGATCGGCCATTCCTTGCTCATCTTCGTCTCCTGTTCAAGCGGCTTGTTTGTGTGCGCGCGCCGCCTGCTTGGCGGCATGGGCGAGGGCGGCTTCGCGTACCCAKGCGCCGTCGTCGTGTGCCTTCACGCGGGTGGCGAGGCGTTCCTTGTTGCACGGCCCGTCGCCGTTCACCACGCGCCAGAACTCTTCCCAGTCGATCGCGCCGTAGTCGTGCGCCTTGCGCTCCTCGTTCCACTTAAGGTCCGGATCGGGCAACGTCACGCMGAGGATCTTGGCTTGCTCGACAGTCGCATCGACGAATTTCTGCCGCAGGTCGTCGTTGGAGATACGCTTGATGCCCCACTGGAACGACTGCCCGCTGTGGATCGAATCCTTGTCGCTCGGGCCGAACATCATCAGCACCGGCCACCACCAGCGATTCACCGCCTGCTGCACCATGTCCTTCTGCGCCTGCGTGCCCTTCATCATCGAGAGCAGGGCGTCGAAGCCCTGGCGCTGGTGGAACGACTCCTCCTTGCAGATGCGGATCATTGCCCGTGCGTACGGGCCGTAGGTGCAGCGGCACAGCGGGATCTGATTCATGATCGCCGCGCCATCGACCAGCCAGCCGATCACGCCGACATCCGCCCAGGTGGGCGTGGGGTAATTGAAGATGCTCGAGTACTTGGCCTTGCCGGCATGCAGTGCATCGACCAGCTGGTCGCGCGAGACGCCCATCGTTTCGGCCGCGCTATACAGGTAGAGGCCGTGGCCGCCTTCGTCCTGCACCTTGGCCAGCAGGATCGCCTTGCGCTTGAGGCTTGGCGCGCGGCTGATCCAGTTGCCTTCGGGCTGCATGCCGATGATCTCGGAGTGCGCGTGCTGCGAAATCTGCCGGATCAGCGTCTTGCGATATGCGTCTGGCATCCAGTCCTGCGCCTCGACCTTGCCGTCGGCCCGCATCAGCGCGTCGAAGCGGGCTTGCTCGGGAGAGACGTCGGCGTTCGCCGTATCGATGGGCTGGAGGCCGCCTGGGATATCAAGTGACTGGGTGTACATGAGATTTTCCTGGGGGATCTGGAGACTGAGTATATTAATAAACCGACCGGCCGGTCGATGAATTATAAGAATCGATTCGAAGATTTCAATAGGATTAGATTTGCGGGTGATGCCGGCGATGTTCGCGAGATCGGCAAGCGGACGGAAGGCCGCCAAATGCAGGTCGCGCATGGGACGCCGCTGACGCTTCGCGATGCCCTTGGCGCACATGCCGATGCGCGCCCGCGCGTATCAGGCACCCGGCGCGGGCATCTGCATCCGCGATGGCGGGATCGCGATACGCCATTTTGCAAGGGACCGCGAGCCAGTCACCATGGGAAAAGAGGTCGCTGCCGCCGCGAAGCACGCTGCCGGCGACCCTTTCCACCAAAGGAGACAAGGACATGGCACCACGGAAACTCTTGCAGGCCTGCCTCGCGTTCAGCGTGGCGACAACGGCGTTCGCCCAGGATCCCTATCCGTACAAGCCGGTGGCCGTCGTGGTCCCGCAGACGCCAGGCGGCGCCAACGACGCCATTGCCCGCATCGTCACGCAGAAGCTGTCGGAGCAGTTCGGGCGGCAGTTCATCGTGGAGAACCGGCCCGGTGCCGGCGGCAACATCGGCACGGCCTACGTCGGCAAGGCCGCCGCCGATGGCTATACGCTCCTGTTTACCGTAAGCAGCGCGCACCTTATCAATCCGGCGCTGTACAAGCGCACGGGCTTCGATCCGGTCCGCGATTTCGTGCCGGTGGGCAGTGTCGCGACGGCAGGGTATGTGCTCGTTGCCAATCCCGCCTTCGGGCCGAACAACGTCAGAGAACTGGTCGAAGCGGCGCGCGCGAAGCCGGACACGATCATGTATGCGTCCGCCGGCAACGGCACCTTGAACCACCTGATCGGCGAAATGCTCCAGCACAGCGCCAACATCAAGCTTGTCCATGTTCCTTACAAGGGCGCTTCGGCTGCCGTGGCGGACGTGGTGGGCGGACAAGTGCCGCTATCGGTGCAGAGCCTGCCGTCGGCGCTGCCCTTTATCCGCGCGGGCAAGCTCAAGGTGCTCGGCGTCACCAATGAAAAGCGGTTGCCCTCCATGCCGCAGGTACCCACCGTGGGGGAGACGCTGCCGGGCTTCGGAGCCACCCCCTGGTACGGGCTTTTCGCCCCCGCGCATACGCCCGGCGCGGTGGTCGGCCGCCTTCAGGCGGCCCTGAACAAGGTMATCGACAGCCCCGACGTGCGCGACACCCTCGCCCGGCAGGGATGCCAGCCCTTCGTGTCGGGCACGCCGCAGTTCGAGGCGCTGATCCGCGACGAGTTGCCGCGCTGGGCCGCCATCGTCAAGGCAGCCGGCGCGACCGTCGACTAAGCCCGGCGCGGCTGGCCGCTTGCGCTATGCGCGCAAGGCGGCCAGCGCGCGGGCCGACGGGCACAGGTGGTCTACCAGCAGCCGCGCCGCCACCGGCAGGCTGTCGTAGGAGCGGATGCACAGATTGAGCTTGCGCCGCGCCCATGGCTCCTTCAGCCCGACCGGCCGGATCTTCAGCACCCTGGCGTATCGTTGCGCCAGGCTCTTGGGAAGAATGCCGATGCCCATCCTGGACTCGACCATCAGGCAGACCGCGTCGTAGCTGTTGACCTGCATGCGGAATCTCACCGGCACGCCGAGCTCGCCGGCAGCGCGCATGAGCTGCAGGTTGATGAAGCTGCCGGTCTGCAGACCGATCAGGTAGTGCTCCAGCAGTTCGGCGCTGGTCAGCCATTTGCGGCCGCCCAGGGGATGGCCGGCAGGGACCACMACGACCAGTTGATCCTCGCGGTAGGGMAGCGTGAGGACATTCTGCGGCTGGCTGCCCAGGTCTGCATAGAAGCCCACATCCGCTGMGTTCTCGGCCACCCCGTGCAGGATGGCGCTGCTGATGCGTTCCTCCAGCTGGAGCTGCACGTGCGGGTATTTCTCGACAAAACCCTGCAGGTCGGCCGGCAGGAACTGTGCGATCGAGGACACGTTGGCGAAGATGCGCACCAACCCGCGAGTGCCGCTCGAATAGTCATGCATCAACGTGAAGATATTGTCGAGGTCGTTGATGATGCCGCGCGACAGGTTTTGCAGGGCGACACCCGCCGGGGTGGGGGAGATGCCCTTGTTGCTGCGCTCCAGCAATTGCGTATTGAGGACGTCTTCGAGATCGCTGATCCGCTTGCTGACCGCGGAGGCGGCGATATGCTCGCGCTCCGCGGCAGCGGCGATGGTGCCAAGCTCGGCTACMGCGAGGAACAGCTTGAGCGAAACCGGGTMGATTTTCATGGGCGGGGAGGAGTCTCCGGAACGGGGCCAGCCGCGACCGCACGGACCGCGCGGCACACGCGCCGCGCCAGGATCGTGCCCCGGGGTAGCTGCGGGCTTTGTCCTGCCGCAGCCAACAGGCGGCAAGCCGGTGTGGCGAGCCCGCCATCGTGCGTGGCGATGGCTATATTACGCTCCTGGCCACGCCATGGCGCGATGCCCGGCGCGGCGCCAGAGACACGGGCATGCCCGTGGCGGCGGTCGCTTCAGGGCCGGGCTGGCCACACCGGCCGCCGTGGCGGCCGGCGCAATCAGGGCCGCCAGGCGAGCGACAGGATCGCGCGCAGATCCGCCGCGGTCCTGATCGGGCGGATGTTGTTGCGCGTCACCATCGGGTGGGCCAGCGCGGGCGCGATCATATCGTCGACCTGCTGTCGCGTGAGACCGAGGTCGTCGAGCGTCGTCGGCATGCCCAGTCGCTCGAGGAGATTGCCGAGAATCGCGTGGAAGGGCCGGTCCGGCTGCCCCAGCGCGGCGCGAATCCGGTCGTGCTGTGGCACCGCCCAGCCCTCGAGCCACCTGGCCTGGGCCAGCATCAGCACACAGGCCGCATCGCTGTGCGGAACCCCGCCGCGGGGCCCCACGATGTGAACCATCCAGTGGCTGAAGCCATGGGGCACCGACATTTGCCCCATCCCCGTGTACCACGTCGCCAGCTGGCACTGGGTGAAGGCATCGAGCACGCCCCGCGCGAGCAGAGGCAGGTTTTCCATGTAAAGCGTGATGGCTTTCTCGGCCAGCACGCTCGCAAACGGATGCGTCGATGACGAACACGCCGTGTTGATGGCGTGGTCGAGGCCGCGGATTCCCGTCGACATCAGCAAGCGCACGGGCGTCTGGAGAAGGAGCGCGGGGTCGTAGATGATTGCCTGCGGCGAGCCGTCGGGCACGACAAAGCGCGCCTTCAGCCGGGTCTCGTCGTCGATCGGCGTGCTCACCGGTGTCCACTCCGACGTGGCCAGCGTGGTGGGGATCGCGATCTGGCGGATCGCCGCCGGCGCTTGCGAGGTCGTCAGCATCTCGGTGCCGTCGTCCGACAGGACGAACTGCAGCTCGAGCAGCCGCGCCCTGTCATACACGTTCTCGGAGAGGCAAAGTTGCATCGCCTTGCACATATCCATGACCGAGCCGCCGCCGACCGAGACAATCACGTCCGCGCGCGCATCCCTTGCCTGCCTTGCCGCCCTGAGCACATTGGACAGCGGGGAGTGCTCGCCGACGTCGTCGGTCAGGCCGACCAGGCGCTCGCCAAGGCATGCCCTGATCTGCCCGATGAACTCTGTCTTCGTGTTGATCGACCGCGAGCAGACGACGAACACGCGTCGATACCCGAACAGCGACAAGACGTCCGGCAGCGCCTCGGCTGCCGACACGTTGTGGAATACGCGCTCGTGTCCCGTGAAGCGGTAGCGAAACGCCCTGTGTCCGATGCTTTCCATCCTGGTTTCCTTGTGATCCCGGCGCGCGACGGAGCGCGGCGCCTGCAGGTCACCKAATCATGGCGCCAGGGTGTCGGCCCGAAAACAAGTGGTTCGCGAGCCTGCCATCGTGAATGGAGATGGCGGCAGCCGGGGCGCATGCCGGGGCTGCCTTGGATGCCTTATGGCATGGACCGCAGGACGGATCGCTTCGGGCGCGAGGACAGCCGGTCCACGGCCCTTCGTACTTCAGGAACGGTGCGGAAATGTCCAGTCGCTTTCCGGAGAGGATTTGGCCAGAAATGAGAACGATGTGTTCTCATCMGGCATGTTTATTCCCTGCGCCCGATTCCCTAGACTCTTGTCATGTCCATTGAGTCGAGAATAAGGACTCAATAAATAGGCAAAAACCAAGGCATCTGGGATGTTCCGAGAATTAATTTCCATAGTGTTGGCCGGATCGATTGTTGGCCATTCTCTGCCGGCCGTGGCCGGACCCGACTTCTACGTCATCGAGAGGGCCAGGGCGGAAAAGCGAGCCCTGGCGAAAAAGAGGGCGGATACGACGAAGGCATCCAGCCCTGGAGCCGGTGTTTCCATGCTTACGCCGCGTGGCGTCGAATACAGACCGGAGAGCAAGATGTCCGGTGGATAGGCGACTAGCGGCAGGCGCGAACCGGCAGCTGCCAGGCGGGTGGCGGGCTACCCCCTCGGATGGGGAGGGCGGTTGAAAACCATGGGGAAAGGCGCAAGATGACCGGCGTGATTGGATTAATCAGTTTTTTCCTGCCGGAGATTTAATTATGAAGCGCACATCCCTGTTTGTCTTGTCTCTTTCCTTTGTCGCGGGTATTGCCGCAGCACAGGCACAGAGKACGCCAGACCCATACACAGACGGCGCGCGCACCGGAAGCCGGGACCCGTACACGGAGGGCGCGAATTCCGGCAAGTTCKATCCGTACACCAGCGGCGCGAGGCAGTCCACCGCCGAAAAACTGAATCCGTCGCAAGCTACGGGGCCGGACAAGCCGAGCCGCGATCCCTATGGCAGCGGGGCCAGGAACGGCGCACGCGACCCCTACACCGACGGCGCCAGGAACGGCCCGCGTGACCCCTACACCGATGGTGCGCGCTCGGGCAAGCCCGACCCCTTTACGGACGGCGCGAAGTCGAAATAGGCGCGCAGTCGTGCCGTCCGTGTGATCAGTATCCGCTGGGGCACCTGGCCATGCATGATGAATCTGCAGTCCCGGCGGGTACATTTCCGGCTGGCAAGGTATTCTGGATCGGCCTGATCCGACAACCTATACTTGCGGTGATAATCACCAGGCAGCGTGGGGCTTCGGAAAATTAGCGGTGTGACCACGCGCCGGCCCCGCGCCCGGCGGTGACTTGCCACGGCGACGATCATGAGTCCGACTGGTTCCCGAGGAGCAATACGAGCGAGATGACGCAAGCCCAGACGCTACCCGGCCCGGCCTCGGCCCGCGACGCGAAATGGAGGCCAGCGCTGATCCGCACCAAGCTGGTTCCGCCATACACGCGCCATCAGATTGCCCGTCACAATGCGCTCCAGCTCCTGTCACGMGGCACCGAATGCAAGCTCACAGCCCTGGTTGCCCCCGCAGGCTTCGGCAAGACCACGCTTCTTTGCGAGTGGCGCAATGCACTTCTCGAGCAAGCGTACGCGGTGGCATGGCTGAGCATCGATCGCGAGGATGACGACCTGGTCCAGTTTACGGCCTACCTGCTGGCCGCAGTCCAGCAGGCGAGCGCCGAGGTAGGCGACCGCATGCAGCAACTCCTGCGCAATGACTATCTCGCACCCGTGGAGGCGCTTCTCGCTGAGCTGCTCAACGAGGTGGCGGCATGGGAGGGGAAGCTCGTCCTCATTCTCGACGACTTCGATCGCCTTCGCTCCGGCGATATCCATGAAGCCGTGTTCCGGCTCCTGCGCTATGCACCGGAGAACCTCCATATCGCTATAGCGGGGCGAAGCGAGCCACCAATACCGCTGAGTTATTTTGYGTCCCGGGGCCAGCTGCTGCGCCTGGGGCCGGAAGACCTGCGTTTCGATCCCGCGGAAACGCAGGCCTTCTTCTCGAAGACGGCAGGGGTGACGCTGGACGGCGAACAGACCCGGAAGCTTCTGAGCGCCACCGAGGGTTGGGTCGCAGGGTTGCAACTCGCGTCGCTGGCGCTCAAGCAAGGCGGGGAGGGCGAGGATCTTGCGGCACAGTTGCCGCGCGCCCGGCGCGACATCGCTTCCTACCTGAGCGAGAACGTCATGGCGCACGTGCCTGGCGAGATGCTGGACTTCCTGCTGGACATATCGATCCTGGACCGGCTCTCGGCGGCCCTGTGCAACGCCGTGACCGGCAGGGACGATGCGCGCAAGAACCTCGAGTGGTTGCTGGCCGGCAATATGTTCCTGCGCCCGCTTGACGCGGAATGGGAGTGGTACCGGTTTCATGCGCTGTTCACGGATTACCTGCGCAAGCGCCTGCAGGAGGAACGGGCGGAGGATATCGCCGGCCTGCATCGCAGGGCCAGTGCATGGTATGCCGGCCAGTCCCTGTGGCCGGAGGCCGTCAAGCATGCGCTCGCCGCGGGCGATGTGGACCAGGCCGCGAGCTGGGTCGAGCGCTGCGCCATGACGCTGGTCGAAGCCAGCGATGTACGAACAGTACTGACCTGGCTGGCCAAGCTTCCGCACGAGGCAATACAAGGCCGGCTGCGCCTGCGCCTGGTTCATGCCTGGGCGCTCGCGCTTTCGCTGCAGACGGTGCTGGCGCAGCGGGAACTGCGCGCGGTCGAAGCCGACATCGCTCGCGACCGCTCCGTTGCCGACAGCATCGGCGTGGAACTGGCCGCCGTGAAAGCGTTGATTGCTGGCCTGTCCGATGCGAGCCGGGATTCTCTCGAGCTCGGACGGAGTGTGCTGGACATGCGGCCGGAACCGAACTCGTGGGAGGAGGGCATAGGGCTGACCACGCTCGTGTTCGGGTTGGCATATGCGTCCGAGTTCGACGAAGTGCAGCGCCTGCGCGACCGTGTCTCCCATGGTGCCGAGCGGGGTGCGCCCCTCTATGCCACCGTCTATCGGCAGAGCATGGTCGGCCTGAGCCTCTTTGTGGAGGGCAGACTGGAAGAGGCCGTGACCACCCTGGAGCACGCGCTTGGCCAAGCCAACGCAAGCGCCGGCAGCCAGTCCGCGGCCGCCGTACTGCCGGTTGGCTACCTTGCCGCGATCCGCTATGAGTGGAATCATCTCGAGCGGGTCGCCGAGATCCTGCGTGGGCGGCTCGATATCGCGCTCCAGGCCTGTTCCCTGGGTCCCCTGGCGGGCTTCTGCATCACGCTGGCGCGGCTGGCGTTCCTGAACGGCGACGTGGATGAAGCGAACGGGATCGTGGAACGCGCCGAAGCCGTCGCGAAGGAACGCGGCTGGCTCCGCCTGCAGGTGGCCTGCAAGGCCGAGGCCATCCGGCTGGCCATTCGCGCCGGCAATCTCGGGCGCGCCGCCAGCATGGGGCATGCGCTTGAGACGCTGCTGCCAGGCGAGAATCCACAGGCACTGTCAGGCAGCCAGCGCGAGACATGGCAGCGGCGCGAAGCCGCACTGTGCCGGTTGCTGATTGCGCGTGGGCGCGCCACGGAGGCGCTGCCACGTCTGCGCGCCATGCAAGCGGAGGCGCGCGTCGCGGGCATGCGCTATGTCCTGTCCCAGGTGACCGTGCTGCTGGCCGTGGCCACCCTGAGCGCGGGCCAGCCCGAGGACGCTGCCGCGGCGATCGGGGAAGCGGTGATCTATGGCCAGGACAACGGGCTGTGCACCCGAGYGAACGGCGGCCAGCAGGCTGAGCGCCCGCGAAGTCGAGATCCTCGACTACGTCGCCMGCGGCCTTTCGAACAAGGAAATCGCCCGGGCGCTCCGGGTAGCCCCCGAGACCATCAAATGGCATCTCAAGAACATCTATGAGAAGCTGAGCGTGACGTCCCGCATTCAGGCCATCCAGAGCGGACTGGGCATGGATCTGCCCCGCCACGACCGGCCGAAGGGGCATGCCTGACGCAGGCGTTCAAACGCCGCCTCTCCGGCGGCGCTTTATCTCGTCGGACACCGCGCCGGACACCTCGCTCGCGCCGGCCATGATACGCGCGCGGTGTTCAGCCGGAGCGGGCTCCGGCTGAACATGCATACCCGCGGATACGGGCAAGCTGCTAGGCAGATGGCGTCAGAACGATCTTCCCGATATGCGTACCGGAGTCCATCAGTTCATGCGCCTGCGCGGCGTTCTMGAGCGGGAAGGTCCTGTCGACGAGCGGCTTGATCGTGCCGCCTGCCATCAGGGGCCAGACATGTTCCTCCAGTTCGCGGATGATCTGCGACTTCTCGGCTGCGGTGCGGGAGCGCAGCGTCGAGCCGATATGGGTCAGGCGCTTGGTCAGCATCGGGAAGAAGTCCACGTTCTGCGCCGCCCCCTTGATGACACCGATCTGCAGGATGCGCCCGTTCAATGCGGCCGCGGCGTAGTTGCGCGCTACGTAGTCGCCCGCGATGATATCGACAATCACGTCCACGCCGTTGCCGTCGGTGTGGCGCATCACCGCCTCGACAAAATCCTCTTCGAGGTAGTTGACCGCGTGGTCGGCGCCGAGCCGTAGACTGGCGTCGCGTTGCGCMGCGGAACCGACCGTCGTGATGATCTTGCTTGCGCCGAAGGCTCTGCTCAGCATGGTGGCGGTGGTGCCGATGCCCGATGCGCCGCCGTGGATCAATACGGTATCGCCCTTTGCGAACTTGCCGCGCTGGAACAGGTTCAGCCACACCGTCATGAAGGTTTCCGGCATCGCCGCCGCCTCGATCAGCGTCAGGCCGGGCGGAATGCGCAAGGTGTTGCTCTCGTTGGCGACAGCAAACTCCGCGTAGCCGCCGCCGGGGATCAGGGCGCACACCAGATMGCCCGTCTTGAATTGCGTGACGCGGTCTCCCAGTGCGACGATTTCGCCTGCCACCTCGAGTCMGGGGATATCGGATGCACCCGGTGGCGGGTCATACAGCCCTTTGCGCTGGAAGACGTCCGGGCCGTTGACGCCGGCCGCAATGATGCGAATCAGCACTTCGTCGGGTTTCGGCCGGGGAACGGGACGCTGTGTCGGGACGAGAACCTCCGGACCGCCCGGACGGACGATTTCGACCGCGATCATGGAATCACGAAGGGTTGACGGATTGATGGACATGAAAAATCTAAAATAAACCTAAAGGATTGATGAATTTTCGTTTAATCATATTTCAATGAGAAATTGAAAAAACGATAAGAGAAAGTATAGGTTCTTCCGAATATTCCATGTGATGCGCTTGCTCAGTGCACGAATGCGAAAATGCATCAGTGGGAGGCGCAGTGGGACTTGCCGCGTGATGTCTTGTGCCGATACGCACTACGCGCCACGCGCGCGCGGGCACTTCTCTGCCCATAAGCCGCGCGCCGGAACGCATTGTGCGTGCGTTGTCACCTTCGAGTTGCGTTCATTCCCGATGCCCCCCGGATGGGGAGGCGGCTTGCATGGCCGTGGCAGATCCGGATGATGCTTGCTGTCGGTGGCAGGCTGGCCGCGCGTGAAGCGTGATGCCGACCGCAACTTCATGAATCGCGATAGCCGGCAGGCCCGTCGCCAGAGGTCGACCCACCTGACGTTGCGGCGGGGGCGCCGTTATCGGCGGCCGCCGCCGCGTTGTATCTCGTGTCCCCCGCGGCCGATGCGCGATCAGACGCACACGCTGGCGCGATGCCGGAGCGGGTTGTGCATGACTATCTGGCGTAAGGCGCGTGTGCGCGCCATACGTCGCTGAGAAAGGCGCCTCGCGGCCATGCACCGGCGGCGGGTGCGCACGTAGATGCCATGAAACTGATTGACTGGAAGGATTGGGAAGTGTTTTGCCGCGTGGTCGAGGGGGCTGGCTTTACCGCCGGCGCCACCTTGATGGGAATCCGCAAGTCCGCGGCGAGCGCCGCCGTTTCCCGGCTGGAGGCCGAACTCGGCGTGCGCCTGCTGGAGCGCACGACCCGCAGGGTCAGGGTGACGGATGCCGGCCGGCAATTCTATGACCGTATCGCCCCGCTTTTCGGGGAGCTGCGGGAGATTGGCTCCGACTTGTCGTTGGCCAACAGGGTGGTGCACGGCACGCTGAAGATCGCAACGCCCTACKAGGTGGGTGCGCAATACCTTTCTTCCAGCCTGGCGCGGTTGATGTCAATGCATCCCGGGCTCGAAGTGCAGGTCGATGTCACCTGGGACCAGCCGGATCTGGTGCGCGATGACTACGACGTGGCTTTCGTCATGACCAGTGATTCCCTTCCCGACAGCTCCCTKGCGGGAAAGCGCGTACTGCGCATGGAGCGAGGCTTCTATGCCGCGCCAGTCCTGGCCGACAGGCTGGGCCCGGCGCGCACGCCGGACGAGCTTGTGGCGTGGCCGGCCATCGGGGCTCCGGACGAGAAGAACTGGGAGTTCGTGGCGGCGGGCACGCTCGAGGACAGGCGCCTGGCCGTAGCGCCCCGCCTGCGCACGGATAACGCCGAGATCCGCAAGCGGGCCGCGCAGGACGGCCTTGGCGTGGCGCGCTTCACTTGTCCGTTCGTTCATGACGAAGTAAGGAACGGTACGCTGGTGCGGGTACTCCCCGACTATGCGTCCGCTCCCGTGAAGGTGTACGCCCTGATGTCGACGCGAAAACACCGGACCGCCAACGTGCATGCATTTCTCGGCCTCCTTGAAGCGGAACTTGGTGCGGCAGGCGCCGCGTTGCAGGGAAGCCCCGCGGCCGCGCATGCCCTCGCAGCCCGTCGGAAGGCCTAGCAGGCCAGGGGCGGGCATCGCGCATGGTGCGGTCCAGCCGCGGTTCCTTCCCGCCCGGAGCCGTCACCGGCGCGCCGGGCGTCGGCGCCCCGATCAGTGCCGGCTCGCTTCGGCCGCGCCGAAACCGGTCTGCGCGCGCACGAACTGAGCGTCGAAGGCCTGCCGTTCCGCCGTCGCGCGGGCACTGCCGTCCAGCCTGGAAGCCGCCCAGGTCACGAGKAACGCCAGTGGCATGGAGAACAGTGCAGGGTGGTCATAGGGGAAGATTGCCGCGGGATGGCCCAGTACGGATTTCCAGACCGCCGGGCCCAGCACCACCAGGCCGACGGACGATACCAGGCCGGTCAGCCCGCCCCACACAGCCCCGCGCGTGGTCAGCCCCCGCCAGTACATCGAGAGGAACAGCAGCGGGAAGTTGGCTGACGCAGCGATATTGAATGCCAGCGCCACCAGGAAAGCGAGGTTCTGGCCCTTGAACAGCATCCCCAGCGCAACGGCGATGGCACCGATCACGAGCGTTGCCCGCTTGGTGACCGATACCTCCTCGGCTTCGGTCGCGCGGCCGCGGCGTATCACGCTGGCGTAGAGATCGTGCGAGATGGCGCACGCGCCCGACAGGGCGAGACCAGACACCACCGCGAGAATCGTGGCGAAGGCTACCGCGGCAAGGAAGCCAAGGAACAGGCTGCCGCCGGTGGCGTTCGCCAGGTGCATGGCGACCATGTTGCCGCCGCCGAGGAGCTTTCCTCCCACCTTGCCCGCTTCGAAGAAGCGAGGATCGGTTCCCACGATGACCATGGCGGCCAGGCCGATCACGAACATCGCCACGAACATGTACCCGATGAAAGTGCTGGCAACCAGGACACTGCGGCGTGCCTGCCTTGYATCGGGCACCGTGAAGAACCGCATCAGGATGTGCGGCAGGCCGGAGAGGCCGAAGATGGTCGCCAGAGACAGCGACAACGCGGAAACGGGGTCCGCGAACAGGCTKGCCGGGGACAGCAGGGCGATGCCGCTCGGGTGGACGGAGACGGCCCTGGCAGCCAGGCTTTCGAAGCTGAAGCCGAAGCGCGCGAAGGCGAGCGCGGCAAGCAGTGTGCCGCCCAGCATCAGGAGCACGGCCTTGATGATCTGCACCCAGGTGGTGGCGATCATGCCGCCAAACGTGACGTAGACGATCATCAGGCAGCCGACGCCGATCACGGCGTAGTGGTAGTCGATCCCGAACAGCAGCTGGATCAGCTCCCCGGCCCCMACCATCTGGACGACCAGGTAGAAGAAGACAACGATCAGCGAGCTGATCGCCGCCACCCACCGCGTACTGACCGGATCGAGCCGGTGGGAGACGATATCCACGAACGTAAACTTGCCGAGATTGCGCAGGCGTTCGGCCATGAGGAAGAGCATGACGGGCCAGCCGATAAAGAACCCCACGATGTAGAGCAGGCCGTCGAAGCCGCGCGCGTAGACCAGGCTGACGACGCCCAGCAAGGTGGCCGCCGACATATAGTCCCCGGCCACTGCCAGTCCGTTCTGGAGGCCGGTGATGCCGCCGCCGGCCGTGAAGAAATCGCTGGCCGTCCTCGTGCGCTTCGCGGCCCAGTATGTGATGCACAGGGTGATKGCGACAAACACCAGGAACATCGCAATGGCGACCGGGTTGAGCGGCTGGCGGGCGGCGGGCTCGACAGCAGGACCGGCCCAGGCGGGTCCCGCTGTCGCGGCAAGCTTGGTGGCGAGGGCGGCAGCCAGCAGGCGCAGGCGAGCGTATCCGGTCACGAGAGCACCTCCTGCAGGATCTGGCTGGCAAGCCTGTCMAGGCCGCGATTGGCACGCGCCACGTAGATGCATGTCGCGGCCCAGCCGATMACGATCACGGCGATCGCCAGGACGATGCCGAGATTCGTCATCGCGCCCGCCGCGATGGGCCTGGCCAGCACGGCCGGCCGCATCGTCACCATCGCCATCAGCAGCAGGTAGGCGCAGAGGACAATGCATAGCAGCGTCCAGGATAGCCTGGCCCGGCGTGCCGCCAGTTCCCTGAAGCCCGGGTGTTCTTGTATGCGGCGTGTAGCCGACGCAGTGGTCATCGTTGTCTCCTCGTGGGTTGTCCGCCTGGGCGGACCTTGGTTTTGCCGTTCGTGCGGCGGCATTGGTGCATGGGCTTGCGGTGGGCTACTGGTACTTGTCGCGCAGCAGGCGCTTGTTGATCTTCCCGACGCTGGTCTTCTCGATGGCATCGACGAAGACGACCCGCTCCGGCACCGCGTACTTCGAGATCACGCCGCGGCGCGCGCAGTCCCCCAGGTGCTCCCGTATGGTTGCTTCGTCGGCGCTTTCACCCGGCTTGAGCACGACCAGGGGCAAGGGACGCTCGCCCCATTTGGGGTCCTTCACGCCAATGACCGCGACTTCGCGCACCGAGGCGTGGCGCGAGATCAGGTCCTCCAGTTCGAGCGACGAGACCCATTCGCCGCCCGTCTTGATCACGTCCTTGATGCGGTCGGTGACCTGGAGGTAGCCGTCGCTGTCAATCGTGCCGATGTCATTGGTATGCAGGTAACCGCGCGCCCACAGTGCCCGGGATGCCTCGGGGTCCTTGTCATATCCCTGCGTCAGCCACGGCGCGCGCACCACGATMTCCCCGCTTGCCTTGCCGTCGTGCGCGACATCGCGCATTTCCTCGTCGACGATGCGCAAGTCGACCAGGGGAATCGGCAGGCCGGTCTTGGTCCGTATGTCGAGCTCGCGCGACGCTTCGCCCGCCATCGACGTCTTGACCTGGGCGAGCGTGAGGATCGGGCAGGTCTCTGACATGCCGTAGCCGGTGAAGACATCGATGCCCCGGTCGATGGCCGCTTGCGCGAGGCCGCGCGGCAGCGCCGAGCCTCCGACGATGACCTTCCAGCCCGCCAGGTCCGCCGCTTGCGCGGCGGGACAGGAGAGCACCATCTGCAGGATGGTGGGCACGCCGTGCGAGAACGTGACCTTCTCCCGCCCGAGCAGCGCGAGGAGCGTTTCAGGCGCGTAGCGTCCGGGGTAGACCTGCTTCATCCCCATCGCCGTGGCGACGAACGGCATGCCCCACGCATGCACGTGGAACATCGGCGTCATCGGCATGTACACGTCGTMGCGGTGCACCCGTCCCTGCGCCGGCGCGCTTGCGAGAGCGRCCATCGTGGCCAGCGTATGCAACACGATCTGGCGATGGCTGAAGTACACCCCCTTTGGCTGCCCGGTGGTGCCGGTGGTGTAGAAGGTGGTCGCCCTGGTGTTCTCGTCGAAATCGGGAAACGGGTAGTCGGGCGAGGCCGAAGACAGCAACGACTCGTACTCGTCGGCGAATCCGTCGGGCGGGTCGGTGGCCTGCGGGCTACCCTGGGCGTCTTCGAGCAGGACGAAGGTGTCGACGGTGAGAAGGTGGGAGCGGATGAGCGCCAGCACCGGCAGGAAGTCGGCGTGGATCAGCAGGGTCTTGGCGCCGGAATGATTCAGGGTGTAGATGATCTGTTCCGGCGCAAGCCTGACGTTGACGGTGAGCAGCACCGCGCCCATCATCGGCACGCTGAAGTAGGTTTCCAGGTAGCGATGGCTGTCCCAGTCCATGACCGCCACCGTATCGCCGGGGACGACGCCGATGGAACCCAGGCCGCTTGCCAGCAGGCCGATCCGGTGGCGCATGGTCCAGTAGCTGTGCCGGGTCTGGTCGCGATAGACGATCTCTTGCTCGGGGTGCACGGCGAGCGGCGCGTGCAGCAGTTGCTTGATGAGGAGCGGGTAGGCGTAAGCAGACGACGTACGCTCGTTCGGGGAAGGCATGGGCACGGTTTTCCTTTGTTGTCCTGGCGGCAGAATCAATGCGAGTCTTGATGGAAGGCGAGGGTGCCGGCCGCGCCCGCCATGACGGTCTGGCCGAGCCCGGTGACCTGTGCCAGCAGGTGATCGGCATAGAAGCGGGCCGTGGCGCGCTTTGCCTGCAGGAACGCGGCATCGCCTTCGCCGCGCAGGAGCCGGCCCTGCGCGATGCGCAGCGCGCGGGCCATCTGCCAGCCGCCGCAGACGAGCCCTGCGAGCTTGAGGAAAGGAGTCGCGCCGGCGTACACGGCTTGCACGTCTACGCTGTGATTGCGCACCACCCATTCGACGCAAGCCTCCAGCACGCCGACGGCCGCGGTCACTTGCTCATGTACCACCCGCACATCGTCCTGACTGCCGAGTTCAGCAAGCAGTGCGAGATCGGAGCGCATCATCGCGACCACGGCGCGTGCCGTGCGCCCATTGTCCCTGGCGATCTTCCTGCCGACCAGATCGTTGGCCTGGATGCCCGTGGTTCCCTCGTAGATCGTGGTGATCCGGGCATCGCGCAGGTGTTGCGCGACGCCGGTCTCCTCTATGTATCCCATGCCACCGTGGACCTGAAGCGCGGTGTTGGTGACTTCGACAGTCATTTCGGTGGCCCAGCCCTTGTTGATCGGGGTGAGGAAATCCACGAGGGCCTGCTGGCGGGCACGCTCTTCAGGGTCGCTGGCGGCATGCAACATGTCGCCCGCGGCGGCCAGGACGTAGGCAACCGCCCGGGCCGCTTCGGTCAGGGCCCGCATGGTCATCAGCATGCGGCGGACGTCAGGGTGGCGGATGATGGCCGCGGCGCCGGTCTCGCGGTCGCCGACCGGCCTGCCCTGGGTGCGTTCACGCGCGTAGCGCACGGCTTGCTGGTAGGCGCGTGCGGCGATGCCGATGCCCTGCAACCCGACTGCGCCACGCGCTTCATTCATCATGACGAACATGGACTCGAGTCCGCGGTTTGCCTCGCCGACCAGGTATCCCACCGCGCCTTGCGCATCGCCATAGGCCATCACGGCAGTCGGGCTGGCGTGAATTCCGAGCTTGTGCTCGATGGACACGCACCTGACATCATTGCGTGCGCCTAGCGTGCCGTCAGGCATCACCAGKAACTTCGGGACCAGGAACAAGGAAATGCCCTTGACGCCAGGGGGCGCATCGGGCATCCGCGCCAGCACGAGATGCACGATGTTCTCGGACAGGTCATGTTCACCGTGGGTGATGAAGATCTTCTGCCCGTAGATGCGGAAGTGATCGCCTTCGGGGACGGCTCGGGTGCGCACCGCGGCGAGATCGGAACCGGCCTGCGGTTCGGTCAGGTTCATGGTGCCGGTCCAGCGTCCCTCGATCAGCGGTGGCAGGTAGCGCTGCTTCTGTGCATCGGAGCCACACAGCATCAGTGCCTCGATGGCGCCGCCGGTCAGCATCGGGCAAAGCGAAAAGCCCATGTTCGCCGCGGCGAGCATCTCGAAGACCGCAGCCGCGACCACCCTCGGCAGGCCTTGGCCGCCGTACTCCTGCGGAAAGCGCAGTCCATTCCATCCCGCGGCTACGAACTGGCGATACGCTTGCTTCACCCCGGGTGGTGTGGTGACCTTTCCGTCGGCGAGCGTACAGCCGACCACGTCACCCTCGCGGTTGATCGGCGCGAGCACTTCGCCGCTGAACTCCGCGGCGGCGTCGAGGATGGACGCGACCGTATCCGCCGTGGCGTCCCCGAAGCCGGGCAGGGCGGCGATATCAGCCAGCYCGGCCAGTTCGGTGAGGACAAAATTCATGTCGCGCAGTGGCGCGCTGTAGTGACTCATGGTGTCTGATGGTCTGGCAATGCCGCGAGGGACTGGTGGAGGGAATTGCGTCAAGCGTAGGCGTCCTTCCTTGCGCTTTCAGCCCCTCCGCCGGGGAGCCCGGCGCAGGCGCCACGCCTCCCCATCCGAGGGGCTGGCACGTGCGGGGAACGCCCTTAGTCTTCTGCAGGCTGATGCACGGGCGCTGGCGCCCAGCAGCGTTCGTGCGCAATAGGAGCGCCGGCCCGGCTAGACCCCTGAGGAGACATATTCATGGCAGTCACGCATTCCATCCCGCAACCGTTTTCCGACCTGGAGGGGAAAGTCGCACTGGTGACCGGGGCTTTCAGCGGCCTGGGACGTCATTTCGCACTCACGCTCGCCCGTGCCGGCTGTCGCGTCGCGCTGGCCGGGCGGCGGCTGGCAGCGGGCGAGTTGCTGCTGTCGGAGATCCGGGAGGGCGGTGGCGAAGGCTGTGTCGTACCACTCGACGTGTGCGAATGGAGGTCGGTATTCGCGGCGTTCGATATCGCCAGCCAGGCGCTGGGCCCGATAGATATCGTGGTGAACAATGCCGGCATTGCGACGACAGGGCCGGCCATGGAGACCACGGAGGACGAGTGGCAACAGGTCATTGAAACCAACCTGAACGGCGCCTGGCGGGTCGCCCTGAGCGCGGCGCGCCATATGCGCGATGCGGGTAGCGGAGGAAGCATTGTGAATATCGCATCCATCCTCGGCATGCGCGTTGCACAACAGGTGCCGGCCTATTCCGCCGCCAAGGCGGGCCTGATCCACCTGACCCGCTCGCTGGCGCTCGAGTGGGCGCGCTACGGCGTGCGCGTCAACGCCCTGGCTCCAGGCTACTTCGAAACGGATATCAATCGCGAGTTCTTCGAGACGCAAAGCGGCTCGGCGCTGATCCGGCGCATCCCCCAGCGCCGCCTCGGCCAGGCTGGCCAGCTTGACGGGGCGCTGCTGCTGCTGGCTTCCGATGCCTCGGACTACATCACCGGAACGATCCTCCCGGTGGACGGCGKACACATGGTCAGCTCGCTCTGAACGGGCGTGGCCCGGCGAGATGACCCMGATGGGCGGTTCCCCAAGGAATCAGGAGCATTTCAAGCAATGAACACAACAAATCCGGACCTGGATATCCACGTCCTGGCCGAACTGCTGCATGGCGTCGGCCTGACAKACTACCGGTGCCTGAAGGCGCACCGCCTGACCGGCGGCCAGTCCAACCCGACCTACCGCATATCGTGCGGCCCTCGCCAGTATGTCCTGCGCACAAAGCCGCCCGGGCAATTGCTGGCCTCGGCGCATGCGATCGACCGCGAGTACCGCGTGCTGCAAGCCTTGCAGAACAGCGAGGTGCCGGTTCCACGTGTCCACTTCTACAGCGACGATACCTCGGTCGCGGGAAGCCCGTTCTACATCATGGATTACCTCGATGGCCGGGTCATGGTCGATCAGTCGCTGCCGGGCCTGGCTGCTACGKAACGCAGTGCCATCTACGCGGAGATGAATCGCATCATTTCCACGCTGCACATGGTCGACTATGCCAGCCTGGGGCTGGGCGACTTCGGCAAGACCGGAGACTACCTGGCGCGCCAGATTGCCCGCTGGACCCGCCAGTACCGGCAGTCGGAGCAAAGCATCCGGGCGATGGACGCGCTGGCCGACTGGTTGCCGGGCCATGTTCCGCCGGAACATCTCGCTTGCCTGGTGCATGGGGACTTCCGGCTCGACAACCTGGTCTTCCACCCCACGCAGCCGCGCGTGATCGGCGTGCTGGACTGGGAACTGTCGACGCTGGGCAATCCCCTGGCGGACTTCGCATATCACTGCATGAGCTGGCATATCCCGCCGCAGCTCTGGCGCGGCATCGCGGGTCTCGACCTGGCAGCGCTCGGCATTCCCGATGAGCTGTCCTACGCCAGGTCGTACTTCGGCGCCACGGGGAACGACGCAACGGAGCACTGGACCTTCTATCTCGCGTACAACTTCTTTCGCCTCGGCGCAATCATGAGCGGCATCGCACAGCGCGCGCAAGCTGGCAATGCCGCCTCGGCAGACGCGGTGGAGACCGGCCGCAAGGCCGGGCCGATCGCCGAGATCGGCTGGGCATACGCACAGCGCAATCACTTGCCAGGGCGGTAGCGCCGAGGCTCCCATCGAGTGCCTGCGGGCACTCGCCTGCGTTGCGMGGGCAGATCACGCGCAGCTTGCGGGGGGATCACGTGTGGACCGCGCGCCTTGATTGCCTGCAGGACCGGTGGTGAGCAGAAATGACGCGCGCCGCGGGCCAGATCCTGGGCCGCKGCGCGTCCGGCCGCATGGCTCGCGCCATGCCGCGGGTTTATCCGTTGAGAGTCACATCGTTGCCAGAGTCGGTGCGCGCCCCATCCGTGAAGGGATCGCGCTTGCCGAGGCCGGCGACGACAGACGTGCCGGACAGGCTATTGATTTCGGCGCCATGCGCTCCATCCGTGAAGGGGTCGCGCTTGCCGAGGCCGGCGACGACAGACGTGCCGGACGGGTTATTGATTTCGGCGCCATGCGCACCGTCCGTGAAGGGGTCACGCTTGCCGAGGCCGGCGACGATGACGATCGCAGGGAGTCGCCCGTGAGCGGAGCCCAACAGTCGTGCGGCAGCGGGGGCGCGCTGGCTGGTCTTGGCCGCATGGGCTGACTGGAACGGCAGCCGCGTCGTGGCGGGCCCGGCATTGCCCGCGAACACGGGGGAGGCAGCGAACGTGGCGGTCAGGGCCATCGCCACGCCGGCGATGGTGGAACGAGTAACGGTCTTCATGTTGGTACGTCCTTTGAACAATCAGAACACGGGGGTATCCGCCGCACCTCGCGAAACGGATAGCGTGTTCGGTGATCTGATGTTAGTAGTCACCCTGTACGGGATAAATACCTACATGAGGAACAGATTGTTCTCTGATACGTGCCAATCGGTCGGGGCTCGGTATCCGCGGGCTTCAGCCCGGTGCCGGTCGAGCCCGTCCTGGCCTCAATGGCGCGGCTCGCCCTTTGGCACGCCCAGCCACATCGCCGCKCCGCTGGCCAGCAGCAATGCCGCGAGCAGATAGAGCGCATTGTCCATGCTGCCGGTGTGCGTCTTGATCTGGCCGATGACCCAGGGGCTGACAATGCCGCTGGTGATGCCGATGCTGCTGATGAAGGCAATGCCGGCCGCGGCCGTATGCGCCGGCAGATGGCTCGGCGGCAAGGACCAGAAGATGGGCAGCGCGGCGAAGATCAATACCGTTGCGGCGGACAGCAGCGCGAGCATCGCCGGAAAGCTCGGCAGGTGCAGGGTCAGCAGCGCCAGTGCCAGCGCCCCGCCGGCCGTGCAGGCAATGAAATGGCGGTGCCGCTCGCCGCGCCGGTCCGAGTTGCGGGCGATCAGGATCAGGCCCACCGCACCGATGGCGTTGGGGATGACCGAATACAGGCTGATCGACATCACGTCGGTGATGCCGAAGTCCCGGATCATCAGCGGCATCCAGAAGCTCAGCGTCAACGAGCCGCAGGTCAGCGCGAAGTAGATAAAGGCGAACAGATAGATGCGGGGATTGCGCAGGGCCTGCATCAGCGCGGCGAAGGAGTGCGCATGGGTGCCCCGTTCGCTCTCGCCGTTGTGCGCGGCCAGGTAGGTTTTCTCCTGGTCGGTGAGCCAGCTGGCCTGTTGCGGCTTGTCGACCAGGAATGCTGCGGCCACCAGTCCCAGGACGACCGCGGGCGCGCCTTCGATGGCGAACATCCACTTCCAGCCCTGCAGGCCGAGCACGCCGGCCATGTCCCGCATGATCCAGCCCGATACCAGTCCGCCCAGCACGCCGGCCACGGCCACCCCCGCAAAGAAGATGGCCATGACCGCCGCGCGCCGGCGCGCCGGAAACCAGTAGGTCAGGTACAGCACGATGCCCGGGAAKAATCCGGCCTCGAATACGCCCAGCAGGAAACGCAGCGTATAGAAATGGGCGGGGGTCGACACCATCATCATGCCGACCGAGGCCAGTCCCCACAGCACCATGATGCGGGTAAAGGTGCGGCGCGCGCCAAAGCGGGCCAGCAGCATGTTGCTGGGCACTTCGCACAGCACGTAGCCGACATAGAACACCGCGGCGCCCAGACCGTACATCGCATCGCTGAAGCCGAGATCCTGCTTCATCTGCAACTGGGCGAAGCCGATATTGATGCGGTCCAGGAAGGAAATGACGTAGCAGACAAAGAGGAAGGGAATGATGCGCAGCCATATCTTCCGGTAGAGTGCGTCTTCTTCGCGCGCAGCGGTACCTTGGGGCGCAATGGCCCCCGCATAGGATTGGGTCATGGAATGTCTCCGGKAACGCGGGCCTGGCGGGCCCTGGATGCCGACGTCTTTTGGGTCTTGCGTATGTGAGCGTCTTKGCAAAGAGTGGATGCGCGAGCGGGCCGGGCCCGCTGCGCTCAGGGTTGCGCGACGCGGCCTGGTGCCGTGCCGTCGCGCGCCATCTCCATGGCCGCGAGCAGCGTGCCATGGTCGCCGATATGGTTGGCGAGCAACAGGATCAGTTGCGCGTTGACGGCCTGACTCTGGCTGTCGTCCAGATCGCGGTGCATCTCGATCAGGGCTTCGTAGAAGTCGTCGGGGCGTGCCAGGTTAGGCTGGGTATTGAGGGTCATCGCTCTGCCTCCTTTTATCGGGATGTCGCCTTGAGATTCATGCCGGCACCAGGCCAGCGGGAGCCGGATCCGAAACCACCGCGGCTGGCCGCTGCGCGCCGGGCGCGTTGCCGGTCGCGCGCGCCATGGCCGCCGCGACGCCGGCGGCATCGATTCCCCGCCAGCGCGCGCAGACATGCTGGTCCGGGCGGATCAGGTACAGCGTGCCGGGTTGCGCGTCATAGCGCCGCGTGGCCAGCCCCTCGGTGTCTTGCAGTACCGTCACGCCGGCCGGCTGGCCGGCCTGGTCCGTGAGGCCCGTATCGAGCAGGACCACCCTGAGCGGCAAGCTGCCTTGCTGCAGGCGGAGCAGCGCCTGCAAGGCCTTGCCATCGGGCGCGCCGAACACCAGTGCGGTGAACTGCCCGCCCAGGTGCGGCAGCAGCCAGCCGGGGCCTTGCTCGCCGATGACCGGGGCGTCCACGCAGGCAGCGCCCGGCAGCATGTCGCCGGCAAAGTCGCCTGCATCGGCAGTGTTCAACGGCGAATCGCGCAGTACCGAGGGCACGGAAAGCCGCCCGCTGTTGACCAGCCGGCGCGCGAACGCATGCTGCTTCGACAGGTTGAGCACGGCGTCGCGGAACACCTTGCTGACGGCGCTCTTCGGCGTGATGAAATCGGTGGAGCGCGTCGAGTTGCGGATGTTCTCGTCGGCGGCGTACTCGCGTTCGCTCGCATAGGTATCGAGCAGGCTGTCCGGCGCATGGCCGCCGATCACGTAGGCCAGTTTCCAGGCAAGGTTCTCCGCATCCTGCACGCCGCTGTTGGCGCCGCGCGCCCCGAACGGCGACACGCCATGGGCCGAATCGCCGGCGAACAACACGTTGCCGTGGCGGAAGCTGTCCATGCGCAGGCAGGAGAAGGTATAGACGCTGACCCATTCCAGCTCGAACTTCACGTCCGCSCCGAGCAGCGCCYGCACGCGCGGGATGACGCGCTCGGGYGYTYTCTCCAGCACGGGRTCGGCGTCCCAGCCGAGCTGGAAGTCGATGCGCCAGACATTGTCSGGCTGSCGRTGCAGCAGCACGGACTGGTTCGGGTGGAAGGGCGGATCGAACCAGAACCAGCGCTCGGTCGGAAACTCCGCCTCCATCTTCACGTCGGCAATCAGGAAGCGATCCTTGAAGGTGCGGCCCTTGCTGTCGAGGCCGAGCAGGTTGCGCAGCGGGCTGCGCGAGCCGTCGGCGGCCACCACGTAGCGCCCGGCAAGGGCATAGGGGCCGTCGGGCGTGTCGATGGTCAGCACGACAGACGCATCGGCTGCGCCGGCATGGCGCTGCTCGATGCCGGTGACCTTGTGCTTCCAGCGGATGTCCAGGTTCGGCAACTGGCGTGCGCGGTCGAGCAGGAAACCCTCGACGTAGTACTGCTGCAGGTTGATGAAGGCGGGGCGCTGGTGGCCCGCCTCCGGCAGCAGGTCGAAGGCGTAGACCTGTTCGTCGCGCACGAATACCTTGCCGACGTTCCAGCACACGCCCTTGTCCACCATGCGCCCGCCGCACCCCAGGCGGTCGAAGATGTCCAGGGTGCGCTTGGCGAAGCAGATCGCGCGCGACCCGCTCGACAGCGTGCAGTCGTCGTCCACCAGCACGACCGGCACGCMATGCTGGGCCAGGTCGATCGCGGTGGCCAGGCCGACAGGGCCGGCGCCGACGACGATGACCGGGTGAGGGTTGCCGGCGTGCCCCTGTCGCTGCTCGGGACAGGGCTGATACTCAAATGACAGGTTCTGGTAGTCGTTGTTCATGCGTGTGTCTCCATCCACTCTTCCCGGCTGTTCCCGCTCGCTACGGTTCGCGCTTATTCCTGCAGCGCGGCCCACATTTCCTTGTCGCGCTGGGCGGTCCAGATGCGCGGATGGGCGATGCCACTGGCTTCGTCGAAAGCGCGCGACACGTCGAACGGCAGGCAGTGTTCGTAGATGAAGACATGGCCGAACTTCGGGTCCATCGACTCGCGCGTATGGGCCATGGCGCGCTTCAGGTCCAGGCGATCGGCCACGGCCTCCTTGCCGGCCTGGAACAGCGTGCTGACGAAGTCCTTCGTATAGGCGATGCCTTGCCTGACCTCTTCCGGGTTGGTAAGGGCGGGGCCGCGGCCCGGCACCAGCTTTTCGGCGCCCAGCGCCTGCAGGGCGTCGAGCGTGGCCGGCCATTGCGCGAGCTGCGCGTCGCCGCAGTAGCAGGCCGCGTCGTATTCGACCAGGTCGCCGGAGAACAGCACCTTCTGCGACGGCAGCCAGACCACCGTATCACCCTTGGTGTGCCCGGAACCCAGGTGCGCKATGCGGACTTCCAGCTTGCCCAKGTACAGCGTGATCTCCTTCTCGAACACCAGCGTCGGCCAGGTCAGGCCGGGCACGGTCTCGACGCCGGCGAACAGGCGCGGGAAGCGCTCGATCTCGGACTTCATGTCGGCCTCACCGCGCTCCACGATCATCTCGTAGGTGCCGCGGCTGGCGATGACCTGCTCTGCGCCCTCGGCAAAGTACGCCGAGGCACCCAGCACGCGCACCGCGTGGTAGTGCGAAAGCACGACGTACTTGATCGGCTTGTCGGTGACCGAGCGGATCCTGGCGATCAGATCCTGGGCCATGGCAGGGGTGGCCGTGGTATCGACGATCAGCACGCCGTCGTCGCCGATGATCACACCCGAGTTGGGGTCGCCCTCGGCGGTGTACGCGTAGGCGTTCTCGGAGAGCTGGGTAAAGGTGACTTTCTTGGCTTCCAGGTCGGCCTGGGATGCGAATGCCTTGCTCATGCTTGCCTCTTTGCTTGTCTGTCGTTTTGTGGGGGGACGAGACGGCGCAAGCCATGGCGATCGGCTGCAATGGTGGAGGCTGTCTCGCCMCGTCTTGACTCTGTGCTCTGTGGTTGCACCGGTTGCGGGGTAAGGCCATCTTAGGAATGCCGGTTAAATTAGTCAAGAGCAAAACATATTGCCATTGACTAATCTTGAGGCGAGCAATGAATGGGGCACCGAATCTAGGGGAAAACCCGATATCTTCTAGGGCGCATGAGGCCCGTCCATTACCATCTGGTCTTTCAAAGGAAAACGAATGGCACGATCAGCGGACGCCACGCCGGATGAAGGCGCGGCGGAGAAKGCGCAGCGCGGTATCCAGAGTGTCGAGGTCGGCGGGCGCTTCCTGCGGGCGCTGGCCGATGTGCGCGCGCCGATGACGCTGGTCGACCTCGCCGCCAGCGTGCAGATCGCGCCCGCGCAGGCTCACACTTACCTGGTCAGTCTGGTGCGGCTCGGGCTGATCAAGCGGGACCACCTGTCGGGCCGCTACGAGCCGGGCCCGCTGGCGCTGCAGCTCGGCATGCTGTACCTCGACCACGACGCCGCCTACCGGGCTGCCGTGCCGCGCGTGGCCGGGCTTGCCGCGTCCTGCGGGTTCAGCGTGGCGATCTGTGCCGCGGGTCCGCAGGGGCCCACCATCGTGCGCTATGCGCATGCCGGCTCGCCGCTGCACGTGAACTTGCATGTCGGCACGGTGATGTCGCTGTCGGCAACCGCAACCGGCCGCGTGTTCTGTGCTTTCCTGCCGCCCGGGCAATGGCAGGCGATCTGGCAGCGGCAGCAGGCGGCGGATACCGCCGCGGCCGGCGCCACGGCGCAGGCCGGCGCCTTCGCCGCCACGCTCGCCGCCATCCGCGAGCGCGGCATCGAGCGCAGCATCGATGCGCCGAGCCCCGCCGTCAGCAGCCTGAGCGTGCCGGTGCTCGACGAAGCCGGGCAGCTGCGCCTGGTCCTGACCGTGGTCGGGGCGACCGGCGTCATCGACGTGGACTGGGGCGGCCCCGTGGCCAGCGCGCTGCTGGCCACCGCCGCCGCCATCCGCGAGGCCGTTGCCGGCACCACCGAATGACCGAATGACAGGCCCATCCTTGCCAATCGACGACAACCAGGGCGACGCCGCCAAGCCCCAGCGCGGCATCCAGTCGCTCGACAACACCGGCCAGCTGCTCGCGGCGCTGGTGGCCGCGGGCCGGCCCTTGCCTTTGCGCGACCTGGCTCGCGCGGCCGGCATGGCGCCCGCCAAGGCGTTTCCGCATCTGGTCAGCCTGCAGAAGATCGGCTTGCTGGCGCGGGATGCGGCGGGCAATTTCCGCGCGGGCCCGCTGGGGCTGGAACTCGGGCTGATTGCCCTGCAACGGCTTTCGCCCACGCGCGAGGCCGAGCCGGAAGTCATCGAGCTGGCCGGCACGACCAGCCTGAGCGTGGCCATGGCCGTGCTCGGCCCGCTGGGGCCGACGGTGGTGCGGCTGGAAGAGGCGGCGCGCCCGCAGCACGTCAGCCTGCGCGTCGGCACGGTGCTGTCGCTGGTCAATACGGCGATCGGCCGGCTGTTCGCCGCGCATCTGCCGKAACACGTGCTGCTGGGTTTGCTGGAGCAKGATGCGCTTCGGCTGGCCGGCGTGCCGAAGGCGGAAGTCGTCGAAGCCGGGGGCGGGAAGGGCGAAACGCTTGCCCCGGCCTATGCGGCGCGGCTGGCGCAGATCCGCACCGCGCGCATCGACAATGCACTGGGCAGGCCCGTGCCCGGCATCGACACGCTGGCCGCGGCCGTGTTCGACCATACCGGCAGCATCGCGCTGGTCGTCGCCCTGATCGGCACCTCGGGCAGCTTCGACAGCCACACCGATGGCGAGACGGCCCGGGTGCTGCTGCAAGCGGCGCGGCGATTGTCGTGGCGGTTTGGCGCGATGGAGCCGGCAGCGGCGAACGGCTAGCCGCGCGGGCTTCGCGCCTTACTCTTCTTTCGCCGCGCGCCGGGATCGCTTGACCGGCGCCGGCGATGCCGGCTCGCCTGCTTCCACCTGCACTTGCGGATAATGCTCGAAGGTGCGCTTCATCAGCTCCCGCAGCCAGATGATMGCCGGGTMATGGTGGAAGCGAGGGTGCCAGTGCTGCCTGATGGCGAATTCCGGCAGCGCCACCGGCGGCTGCATGACACGCACCGTGCCGTACCTGGCGAACACATTGGCCAGCTCCAGCGGCACCGTCGCAATCAGCTCCGGCTGCTGTTCCATCAACAGCGGCACGACCAGGAAGTGCGGCGTCGACAGGTAGATATTGCGCTTGATGCCGTGATCGTCGAACGCGCTGTCGTAGGCTGCGCTGGCGCGCCCCGAGAGCGTGACGACGATCTGCGGCATGCGCTGGAACTGCTCGAGCGTCAGCGCTTCGCCCACTTCGTGGTTGCGCGCGCTGACGATGGTCACGAACGAATGCATGAACAGGCGCTGCTGGAACAGGCCCTCCGGCGCAGCGCGGATGGAGCCAAGCGCCAGGTCGGCCTMGCCGGAGCCGAGCATGCCCTMGATCTGCTGGAGCGGGACCTGCAAGGTGCGCAGCGTGCAAAGCGGTGCCTCGCGGCGCAGCCGGCTGATGAGCKGCGGCAGGAACACCAGCTCGCCCATGTCGGTCATGCAGAGATTGAATGTGCGCCGCGCTGTGAGCGGATCGAACCGCGCCTGCGACAGGACCTGCTGCCTGACCGTGGCCATCACGCCCACGATGGCTTCGGTGAGTTCGGCCGCCTTGTGCGTGGGCATCATGCCCTCCGGCGCCTTGACGAAGAGCTGGTCGTCGAAGAAGGCGCGCAGCCGGTTCAGGGCGTGGCTCATCGCGCTCTGGGTCAGGCCAAGTTCCTGCGCGGCCTTGGTGACGCTGCGTTCGCGCAGCATCGCATCGAACACCGCCAGGAGATTCAGGTCCAGGTCCGTCGCATGCATGGCGTACATTCTCGCTATTAGGTGGATGACGTTGACGCATGTTTCCCCGAAACCTATTCTGCAGTCAAGGGCCCCGCAGACGGGCCCTGGCAACGGAGACAAGGCATGACCCCCGACCTGCAACCGCATTTCCATGTGCACTTCTTCGTGCGCATCCTCGTGCGCATCCTTGTGCATATCCACGCCCACCGGCACACGCCTGCGCACGGCGCATGGCTTTCATCCTGATGCTTTCCCCGCTGCCGGGCGCAGCACACTAGCCAGCCGATCCGCCTCGCGCGTCCCGCACATGCTTCGCTGCCCAGCGATGCGTGCGTGGCAAGCCGCGCCCGGGATTCCCGCGGCGCACGCGCAACAGCCCTTCAGAAGGAATACGAGCATGTTTATCAAGAACACCTGGTATGTCKCCGCCTGGGACAAGGAAATMCCTCGCGAAGGCATGTTCTCCCGCACCATCATCGGCATGCCGGTGGTGATGTATCGCAAGGAAGACGGCAGCATCGTCGCCCTGGAAGACCGCTGCTGCCATCGCGGCGCGCCGCTGTCGGTCGGGCGCAGGGAAGGGGACTGCATCCGTTGCATGTACCACGGCCTGAAGTTCGACAGCGCCGGTAAGTGCGTCGGGGCGCCGGCGCAGGAGCGCATTCCGCCGCAGGCAAAGGTGCGCAAGTTCCCCATCGTCGAGCAGCACCGCTGGGTGTGGATCTGGATGGGCGATCCGGAGAAAGCCGATCCGTCTCTCGTGCCGGACACACAGTGGCTGGACCACCCGGACTGGCGCAGCCTGGATGGTTATATCCACTACGACGTGAATTACCTGCTGATCTGCGACAACCTGCTCGACTTCTCGCACMTTCCCTTCGTCCATCCGACCACCCTGGGCGGCGGCGAGGACTATGCAGCCGTGCAGCCGAAGGTGGAGCGTATCGATGGCGGTGTCAAGATCACGCGCTGGGCGCTTAACACCGACGCGCCCGCATTCGCCAAGGCGGTCAAGGCGTGGCCCGGGAAGGTCGACCGCTGGAATATCTACAACTTCACGCTTCCGGCCATCCTGCTGATGGACTCGGGAATGGCGCCCACCGGCACCGGAGCGCCGGAGGGCACGCGCATCGATGCCGCCGAGTTCCGTGGCTGCCAGGCGATCACGCCGGAGACGGAGAATTCCACGCATTACTTCTTCGCGCATCCGCACAACTTCGCCATCGACAAGCCGGAAGTCACCGCCTCGATCCACCAGAGCGTGGTCACCGCATTCGACGAGGACCGCGACATCATCTCGGCCCAGCAGCGCAGTCTCGCGCTCGCTCCGGACTTCAAGATGATGCCGTTCTCGATCGATGCCGCGCTGTCGCAGTTCCGCTGGGCGGTCGCCCGCAGGCTCGAAGAGGAGTCGGCCCAGGCTGCCGCGCCTGCCGAAGCCAGAACGATTGCCTTGCAGAGGTAGTGCAGATGCTCGAACTCATCGTATCCAGGCTGACCGCGGAGGCCGAAGGCGTACGCGGCGTCGAGCTGCGCCGCCCGTGCGGCGGCGCCTTGCCGGCGTTCAGCGCGGGCGCGCACATCGACGTCCAGCTGCCCGGCAACATCGTCAGGCAGTACTCGCTGTGCAACGACGCCGCCGAAACCGACCGCTATTGCCTTGGCGTCGGCCTTGCGCAGGCATCGCGCGGCGGCTCGCGCTTCGTTCACGAAGGACTCAGGGAGGGCGACTCGCTTGCTGTCAGCGCGCCGCGCTCGCTGTTCGGCATCGAAGCGGCTGCCAGCACCCATGTCTTCATCGCCGGCGGCATCGGCATCACGCCGGTTCTCAGCATGATCCGCTGGTGCGAAGCCAACCACAGGCCATGGAAGCTGTTGTATTGCGTGCGCTCGCGCCAGCGCGCGGCGTATCTGGCGGCGTTGTCGCGCTTTGGCMAACGGGTGCAGGTTCACGCCGACGACGAACGCGGCGGGGATCTGGCMGATATCTCGTCCTTTCTCGGCGGACTGGCCGAAGGCAGCCATGTGTACTGCTGTGGTCCTGCACCGCTGATGGACGCGGTGGCCGCGACGGCGGCAGCAGCAGGCGTGCCCGGCGCGGCGACCCACTTCGAGCGCTTCAATGCCGGCCCGCAACGGACCGGCGCGGATGCGGAGCAGGGATTCACCGTGGTCCTGCGCCGCCATGGCGGCCGCTTCGCGGTCCCCGGTGGCGTCTCCATCCTCGAAACCCTGGAGCGCAACGGCGTCCCCCTGCCTTTTTCCTGCCGGGAGGGACTGTGCCGCAGTTGCGAAGTGCCCGTGCTGGCCGGCGTGGCGGACCACCGCGACTATGTGCTGGGCGACGATGAGCGGCAGGCCAACACGAGCATCATGATCTGCGTCTCCAGGGCGCTGACGCCCGAGCTTGAACTCGATATCTAGCCACTTGTCACCGCGCGGGCCCGCCTTCGCGCACCGGCTTGTCGTCCAGCAGCCGGGCGGGGATGGCAAGCAGCAGGGTGAGCGCCCCGCCAACCAGCAGCACCGCAAGCATGTCGAAGGCGAAATAGAGATCGCCGGTGCGGGTCTTCAGCGCGCCCACGACGATGGGGCTGAGCAATGCCGCGAGGCCGCCCAGGCTGCTGATGAAGGCGATGCCCGCGGGGGCCTGGCCGCGAGGCAGGTAAGCCGGCGGGATGGTCCAGAACACGGGTAGCGCGGCCAGGCACGCCGCGGCGCCGGCAGTCATGCAGATCACCGACGGCAGCAGCGCGCCGCGCACAAGGCCCAGCAGCAGGAAGCTGGCGGCGCCGACCAACATGGTGCCGGCGACGTGCCAGCGCCGCTCGAGGCGTCGGTCCGAACTGCGCGCCAGCAGGAACATGGCAGCCAGGGCGAGCAGGTAGGGCAGGCTKGAGATCCAGCCGATGCGGGCGACCTGGTCCACACCGAAGTCACGGATCAGTGTCGGCATCCAGTAGGCAATGGTGTTGGTGGCCGCGTAGATGGAAAGGAAGGCCAGCCCGATCGCATAGATGCGCGCATCCCCGAGCAAGCTCCGCAGGCCGCCGTGCCCCTGCGGGCGGCTTTCGGTGGCGAGCTGGCGCCGCAGCATGGCCTTCTCGGATACGCTCAGCCACGGCGCGGAGTCCGGGCCGTCATCGAGCCATCGGTAGGCCAGCAGGCCCAGCAACACGGCGGGAATGCCTTCCACCACGAACAGCACCTGCCAGTCCCGCAGCCCCAGCCAGCCATCGAGATGCGACATGATGGCCGCCGCCAGCGGGCCGCTGATCATGCCGGCGACCGTTCCCGACATCAGGAACAGCGAGGTGATCCGGCCCCGGCGTGCGGCGGGGAACCAGTATGTCAGGTAGAGAATGACGCCGGGAAAGAACCCCGCTTCGGCGACGCCCAGCAGGAAGCGGGCGGCGTAGAGCGCCGCGGGCGAATTGACCTGGCTGGTGGCGATGGTCGCGACGCCCCACAGCAGCAGGATGCGGGTGATGGTCAGGCGCGCGCCGATCTTCTGCATGTACAGGTTGCTCGGCACTTCGAACAGGATGTAGCCGGCAAAGAACGCCGCCGCCCCGATGCCATAGGCCGCATCCGACAAGCCCAGGTCGTGCGCCATGCGCAGCTTGGCGAAGGAGATGTTGATGCGGTCGATGGTGTTCAGCACATAGGCCAGGAACAGGAACGGCAGCAAGCGCCACATGATCTTCCGATAAAGGGCGGCAAGCGTGCCCGCGTCTTCGCTCAGCGTTGCGGCGGGGGGGAGTTGGGCCAGTGATTGCACTGTGGCCTCCTGTACGTTCCTGGGGATGGGGGACGGCGGGCACTGCCATGCGGCGCCCGCTGGCGCTAGGCTTCGATGGCCCGGCAAGCCTGGTCGAGCAGCGGCACCGCCAGTTCGCAGGCCTCGATCCCCTGCAGGCTGACGATCTTGAGCACGGCCAGGATCTGCTCGCGCGTCGCGCCGAGCTTGAGTGCCGCCTCGATATGCCGTTGCGTGCCATGGCCGTACATATGGGTGATGGCGGCATCGCCGGCGATGCAGAGAAACTCGATCCAGAGCGGCGGCAGGATGTTGTCGCGCCACAGGCCGAAGCCCATCGCCAGGAATTTCTCCAGGTACAG
This sequence comes from Cupriavidus sp. 05T41, assembly GCF_056396525.1. Taxonomy (NCBI): domain Bacteria; kingdom Pseudomonadati; phylum Pseudomonadota; class Betaproteobacteria; order Burkholderiales; family Burkholderiaceae; genus Cupriavidus; species Cupriavidus sp. 05T41. The sequence continues at coordinate 14,173 of NZ_JBFTLQ010000075.1, read as the reverse complement.
CGGATCCCAGCGGTACAGCGTTTCCCACAGCGGGTTGAACATCCCGTTGGCGCGCACGGCGTCGCATACCGGCGTGGCGCCGGCCGCCACCGGCTCGTCGGGCAGGCCCGCGCGGGCCAGTTCCTCGGCGAGCGCCGGCACGCCGACCGCGCAGGCGTGGATGCCAACCACGCTGGCCAACTTGAAGACTTCGAGGATTTCGGCACGGCTCGCGCCGAGCTGGAGCGCCTCGCGGACGTGGCGCGACACGCCGGGCTTGTAGAGATGGGTCGCCGTCACGTCGATATTCAGGCGGATCAGCGCGACGAGCTTGGGGTCGAGCACGCCCTCGGCCTGTGCGTCGCGGGCCAGCGCGACCCAGGAAGCGATCCACTTGGGATCCCATTGCGTGAGCGGGTCGAGCTCGCTGCCGAGCACGCCGTTGTCCCGCAGCGCCTTGTAGTGGGGGAAGAGATTCATTTGCATATCTGTCGAAGCTGTTGCGGTGATCAGATCACCGAGCCCCCGTTGGGGCTGATCACCTGGCCGACCAGGTAGTGCTCGTCGCTCGCAAGGTGCAGCACCGTCGCGGCATACTCTTCGACCGTGCCGAAGCGCCCCGAGGGGCAGCCCTGCCAGAGCCGGTTGCGGCCGGCATCGCCGATCTGCTCCAGGTATTGGTTGAAGGCGGGCGTCGCGACGCCGCCCGGCGCCATCGCGTTGACGAAGATGTTGGCGCCGGCCACTTCCATGGCCACCGACCGGGTKAACGCGATCACCGCGCCCTTGGTGGCGCTGTAGTGCGGGCTGTGCGCGCTCTTCGACGAGATGCCGGCGATMGACGCGACGTTGACGATGCGCCCGAAGCGCTGCGGCTGCATCAGCTTCAGCGCTTCGCGCGTGCAATAGAAGACACCGTGCACATTGACGCCCCAGTAGCGCAGCCATTCGTCGTCGCTGATTTCACTGGTGAACCCCAGCGAGTCGCGCGCCACCGGCGTTTGCATGTACTCGTAGAGCTGGTTGCGGCGCCCGGTGTCGATTGGCCTGTTGGGCGTCAGCGCGGCGTTGTTGACGAGCGCGTGCACCGTGCCGAAGCGCGCCACGGCGGCCGCGAACATGGCGCTGACCTCGGCGCTGGACGAGACATCGCAGTGCAGTGCCAGGCAGGCGCCGCCCGCGGCTTCCACCGCTTCGCGGGCCTCGTGCAGCGATGTCTGGTTCACGTCGCAGATCACGACGTCTGCGCCTTCGCGCGCCAACGTGACGGCGATCGCCTTGCCCAGGCCCGGCCCGACGCCGGTCACGAGCGCAACTTTGTCTTTCATTCGCATGGCAGTACCACTGTTGCTGAGGTGAGGCCGGCCCTCGTGCGCGTGGCTGGCGAGGGCCGGTGGGTGATGCGGCAAGCGCGGGATCAGGCCGCTTGCGGCACGGGGAAGCCGCGCTGGCCCGGCTTGCGGTTGGGCACCATGCCGAGGTTGCGGATGGTCTCGTCGGCGCTGTCGTACCACTCGTCGATCTTGTAGATGCGGCGCGCATCCTTGCCATCGGCCACATCGCGGCCCAGTTCGCGCGCCAGGCGCACGGTCTGCTCGATCTGCTGCACCGAAGTCATGCGTTCGCCCTTGCGGCCCCACAGGTTGTCCTCGATGCCCACGCGCACGTGCAGGCCGAGCGCGATCGCCATGGCGTTCATGGGCAGCACGGCGCGCATGGCGCTCTCGATCGTCAGCACGGCACCGTCGGGCGTGCKGCGCACGAACTCGATCATGTCGGCCGGGTRCAGGCCGGCCGCGCCGCCGCCGATGGCGACATAGTTCAGGATCAGCGGACCACGGTACAGGCCCTTGCGGATCAGGCGCTCGACGGTTTMGAGCTGCGCCACGTGGCCGAGCATGAAATGGGGCTGGATGCCCGCCTTCGTCAGCCGCTCCAGGTGCTCGAGGAAGAACGAGGGCTTCGAGTCGACCACCATTTCACTGTACGCCTTGACGTACTCGGGCTTCTCCAGGATGGTGCCCTTGACGTCGTCCTCGGTCAGCATCTCGCAGATGTTCATCTGGCTGGTGTTGATGGCGATGGTCACCTGGTCCGGCTTCGGGTTCAGATCGGCCAGCATGTGGCGGGTGTCATAGTCCAGCCATTCGGCTGCCTTGCCTTCGCCCTCCGGCGCGAAGGAGATCGAGCCCCCGACCTGCAGCACCATGTCGGGCACGGCTTCGCGCAGGCGGGCCAGCATCTCGTTGAACATCGAAAGGCGCTTCGAGCCCTTGCCGTCGGATTCACGCACATGCACGTGCAGCACGGTGGCGCCCGCGTTGTAGCAATCCACGGCCTTCTGGACCTGKGCATCCATGCTGACCGGGATGTCGTCGGAATCGGTGGGCAGCCATTGCGGGCCGTAGGGCGCCACCTGGATCACCAGTTTTTCCTGGTTTTCGGGAAGCAGGCTGTCGTCGAGAAAATGCATGGGTCGTCTCCTGGTTGGTCGGGAATATCAGCGCGGGGCGCATGGCGATATTCTGGACGGCATCGAGACCTTTTGTTTATCCTTGCGTCACTCCTTAATATACTGGTGTCACACTTGGTGGAAACCCTGAATTTATGAAGCCGGTCAACCGTTCCGTACCCATGGGCACCCTGGCGCGCGTGATCGAAGTCCTGCGGGAACTTGGCGTGGATCCCTGGCCGGTCCTGGGCCGCCATGGCGTAACCGCGGCGGCGCTGGAGGAGCCCATGGCACCGCTGGCGCTGGCGGTGTGCGCGCGTATCCTCGCGGACGCCAGCGATTCGGCTGCCTGCCCGCACCTCGGCGTGCTGGTGGGTGCCCGGGCGAACATGGAGAATGCCGGCCCCCTGCGGCTGCTGCTGCTGTCCTCGAAGACGGCGCGCGATGCCGTGGAGGGCATCCTGCGCTACGGCCGCATCTGGTACCGGGGCATCGATACGGCGCTCACCGTGCGTGAGGGTTACGCGGCATTCTCGGTCGAGATCGACGGCACCTTCGCTGGCCGCGAGGAATTGCTGACGGCCTACCTGGCGGCCAACCTCCAGTTGTTCCGCCTGCTGCTCGGCAAGATGTGGACGCCCGCGGCGGTTCACCTGTCCCGGCCGCTCCCTGCCGGGCTGGGGCCGTACGCCTCGCACTTCGGTCCCCATGTCCTGTTTGGCCAGCCGCGCGACGAATTCACCTTCGCCTCGGCCACCCTCGACCAGCGCTGCGGCGTGGCCGACGAGGCGCTCGAATCGTCGGTGGTCCGCTACCTCAGCGAGCTGGAATCCCATGTCATGCCTGATTTTCTCGGCCAGGTCCGCCATGCGCTGCGCGACCTGATGCTGCTGGGAGAGTGCACCGCGACCCGGCTGGCTTCGCTGTTTGCCGTGCACCGCTTTACCCTGCATCGTCACTTGCAGGATCACGGCACGTCTTTCGCCGTGTTGCTCGACGAAGAACGCCGCGCGCTTGCGCGGCGCTTGCTGGCCAATACGGATCTGCCCGCGGGCGATATCGCCCAGGCCCTGGGTTTCAAGACGCAGGCGGGATTCAACAAGGCCTTCCAGCGTTGGGAAGGCGTGCCTCCCGGGGCGCTGCGCACCGAGCGCCGCCGGCGGCCCCGCCTCACCGTCCACCGCGCATAGCGCCGGGGCGCGCCGCTCCCATCTTGCGACATTACCGATTGCTCATGTATCTGAGGTATTAATTCATTAGTGTTCCGGGCCTGAGCGTGGGCAGAATTCACCGGCACACACGCCTCCGATAGCCAGACACTCATAGAAACGGCGTGTGCTTCCCAGGAGACAACATGAAGCAGAAATGGGCAGGCCGCGCCGGCCTTGCATTGAGCATCACGGCACTGACGGCTGCAGCACTGGTTGCGGGTTCCGCCCTGGCCCAGGACAAATGGCCGTCGCGGCCGATCCGCCTGGTCGTTCCCAGCCCTGGCGGCAGCGGGCCGGACGTGCTGGCCCGCGTTTTCGCCGAGCAGATTTCGCAAGCGCTGAAGCAGCCCGTGGTGGTGGACAACAAGCCMGGCGCCAACGGACAACTTTCGGTGGATACCGTGGTCCGCGCGCAGCCCGACGGCTATACCGTCCTGTTCGCCAGCGCGTCCGCCACGGTGATGAACCAGGCCATCCAGCCGAAGCTGCCCTACGACATCGTGAAAGACCTGGTTCCCGTTGCGCAGATTGGCGCGGGCGGGGTATTGCTGGTCGTCACGCCCGATTTTCCGGCGAAGAACGTCAAGGAGTTCGTCGCCACCGTCAAGGCCAGTCCGGGCAAGTATGACTACGGCAGCTGGGGCGTCGGCTCGGGCGGCCACCTCGCCATGGCGCAACTCCGCACGCTGGCGGGGCTGGAGCTGACCCACGTGCCGTACAAAGGCGTGCCGCCGATCATGACGGACCTGCAGGGCGGGGTGCTGAAGGTCGCCTTCGTCGACATCACCACCTCGGTACCCCTGGTCAAGAGCGGCAAGATCCGCGCGCTGGGCATCACCGGAAAGCACCGCGCGCCGGCCTACCCCGATGTGCCCACGATGGCCGAGCAGGGCTTTCCGATGCGCAACGAAGGCTGGTATGGTGTGTTCGTCCCCAAAGGCACGCCGCGCGATATCGTCGCCGCGCTGAATACGGAGATCAACAAGGCCTTGCGCTCGCCGACGCTGGCCGCGCGCTTCCAGCAGCTCAACATGATGGCGGATCCGCCGCTGACCAGCCCCGACGAGTTTGCGCGCACGGTCAGGAATGACTACGCCACCTGGGCGGACGTCGTGAAGGCCAACGGCATCAAGCCGGAGTAGCCGCGCCGCTCAGCCCGCCACGGCAAGCTCCGCGCAATGCTGGAAGGCCTCGATGKCGGGCGAGGGCGCCTGCCCTAGCAGGGTGAAGGTCGAGATCKACAGCAGCACGCCTGGAATCTCGAGCGGCAGGATGCGGGCAAGCCCGCGCTCTTCATAGGTTCGCGCCAGGCGTCCCGTCACTACCGCCACCGCCTGTATTTCTTCGAGCAGCCCCAGCACCAGCCCGGCCGATACGGATTCGACATGGTGCGGCGGGCTCTCGACCTTCATGCGCCTGAGYGCGGCGTCCAGGCTCTGCCGCAGCCTTGCGGTGCGCGGCGGCAGCACCCACGGGAAATCGGCCAGGTCGCGCCAGCCCACGTCCGCACGCGTGGCGAGCGGATGGCCGGGGCCCACCACGACGCGCATGACCTCTTMGTAGAGATGGTGCTGGCCGACGTCCTGCGGCGTGGCCCTTTCCGACAGCGCGCCGAGCACCACGTCGAGCCGGCCGGTGCGCAACTGCCCCATCAGGATATCCATCGGCGCCTCGTACACCGCGATGTTCAAGGTCGGCATGCGCGCCTTGGCCAGCGCCACGATGCGCGGCGCGAGCGACAGCGTGGTGCCCGGCATCGTACCCACGGCGATCGTGGCGGAAGCCCCCTGGCCCAGCGCCAGGAGTTCATCGCCGGCCCGGTCCAGTTCGTCGAGGATCGACTGCGCGTAGCGGACAAAGCACAGGCCATGCGGCGTGGGCTCGATGCCGCGCGGCCGGCGCACGAACAAGGCATAGCCGAGGCCGTCCTCGATTTCCGCCAGCGCCTTCGAGACGGCCGGCTGCGTGATGTTCATCGCATGCGCCACCCGCCCGACCTGCCGGTATTCCTCCAGCGCTATTACCAGACGGAGATGGCGCAACTTCAACCCAGTGCGTAAGAAACTAATGGCATCCATCGGTGCAGACCCTTAAAACTCTGGTGAGTATTTGAATTTTCGCCGCATGAGAGGACGGTTCACATATCGGATATTACCTTTTGGTTTTGTCGTGAGCATCATTTTTCATTAGCCATCCGGTGCGTCTCTTCGCACAATGTATTCAACGGCCGGCGCCTGGCAACGGCCACTAAAACAAGGAGACGAAGATGCAAGCTGTGCATGAGATTGCTACGCCGAAGCCCGTCGAGACGCCGGCCAGCTGGACGGCGGCGGAGATGGCTTCGAGAGAGTCCGAATGGGTGATGTGGCTGAGCCAGGACGATGTCGCGCAGCTGGATGCCGCACTGGGCCATGCCAAGGGGCTGGGGCTGGCAGTGCCCGCCATCACCAGGGAAACCTTTCCGCTCGGCAGCCTCGCCACGAAGCTCGCCGACCTGCGCCAGCGCCTGGAGCGTGGCATGGGCGTCGTGCTGCTGCGCGGCCTGCCGATGGAGCGCTACTCGAAGATGGATGCCGGCGCGATCTATTGGGGCATCGGCATGCACATGGGGCGCGCCGTGGCGCAAAACGCCTTCGGCGACGTGCTTGGGCATGTCTGGGATCTTGGCAAGAACCCCAAGGACGACATGACCGCGCGCGGCTACCAGTCACGGCATCGACTGCCGTTCCACACCGATGGCGCGGATGTCGTCGGCCTGCTTTGCTTGCGCACGGCGAAAGAGGGCGGGGTCAGCAGCATCGCCAGCTCCATGGCCATTCACAATGCMATGCTGCAAGAACATCCGGACCTGCTGGCGCGCCTGTACCAGCCTTTCGCCTTCGATCGCCGGCATGAGGAAGCGCCCGGCCAGGCGCCGTTCACCATGACGCACGTGTTCACGTGGCATGGCGGCCGGCTGTTCAACCGGTATATCCGCAGTTTCATCAACACGGCCCAGCGCTTTCCCGAGGCGCCGCGCCTGGCGCCGGAAGACATCGCCGCGCTGGACCGCTTCGACGCCTACACGCAGGATCCGCGCTTTCGCATCGATATGGAACTCGCGCCGGGCGACATGCAGTTCCTGAACAACTACGTAATCCTGCATTCGCGCACCAGCTACGAKGATCATCCCGATCTGGACCGCAAGCGCCACCTGCTGCGCCTGTGGCTGTTCACGCCGGGTTTGGCCGACGTGCCCGAGAGCTTCAGGCTGCGGTACCTGCTCACGGATGCCTGGGCGAAGAATCCCCGGCCGCCGATCTATGACGTGAACCAGATCATGGGCGTGACCACGCACTGAATCGCGCCGCATGCGGCGGGTGACACCGTGCATCGCCATGCGGGCGGATGAATCCATCAAGACATCAAAGCATCGAAGCATCGAAGCATCGAAGCATCAAGGCGAAGGAGTACAACCATGAAGTCTCTGCACGGAAAAACGGCCTGGATCACGGGCGGCTCCAGCGGCATCGGGCGGGCCTGCGCGCTCTCGCTCTGGCAGGCCGGCGCGACCGTGGTCATCTCCGCGCGCAGCCAGGAGGCGATCGACGCCCTCGTGGCCGAGTGCGGGAACGAGCGGATCATCGCGCTGCCTCTCGACGTGGCGGACCGCGCAGCGGTGGAAGCGGCCGGCCGGCAGTTGCAGGAGCGCATCGGCGCGGTGGACATCCTGGTCAACGCGGCKGGCATCAACGTGGCCAACCGCAAGCTGTCGAAGCTCACGCCGGCGGACTGGGACCAGGTGATCGACATCAATCTCAACGGCGCGTTCTACTGCATGCACGCCGTGCTGCCCGGCATGCGGGAGCAGGGCGGGGGCACCATCGTCAATATTTCGTCCTGGGCCGGCCGCTTCGCCTCCGCGCTGACCGGCGCCGCCTACGGTGCAAGCAAGCATGCGATGGCCGCCATGACCCTGTCCGTGGCGATGGAGGAATGCGCCAACGGCATCCGCGCCTGCGCGATCTATCCGGGCGAGACGGCCACGCCGATCCTGCTCAACCGTCCCACGCCGCCCTCKGAGGAAGACCTTGCGCGCATGCTGCAGGCGGAAGACGTGGCKGCAGCGGTCKATTTCGTGATCTCGATGCCGGCGCGCGCCACCATCAATGAACTGGTCATCAGCCCGACCTGGAATCGTGCCTTCCTCGGGTTCCAGCCGCCCCCGAAGCAAGGCTAGTACAGCGGCGGTTCCGGGGCGCGCGCCGCCGCGAACCGCTGCCTTTGCGCATGACCGGTGCTTACCCGGCACGGATTCCAGGAGACAACGATGAACCGACGCATTTGGATGGAAGGCCTGCTGTCCACCGCCATGGCAGCGCTGATTGCCGGCCCGCTCCAAGCCCGGGCCCAGCCGGCGCCGCCGTGGCCGTCCCAGCCCGTGCGCATGATCGTGCCGGGCGGGGCCGGCTCGGGCACCGACCTGATGGCGCGGCTGTTTGCCGAGCCCCTGTCGAAGGCCCTCAGGCAGCCCGTCATCGTCGAGAACCGGCCCGGAGCCAACGGCCTGATCGGCAACGACATGGCCGCMAAGGCGGCGCCTGACGGCAACACCATCCTCTTCAGCAATGCCTCGGCGGTGTCGGTCAACGCCGCGCTTCGCGCTACGCTGCCCTACGATACGCTCAGGGACCTGGCGCCGGTCATCCAGGTCAGCGCCGGCGGCGTGCTGCTGGTGGCAGCCGCGGGCGTGCCGGTACGTGACTTCAGCGAATTCCTCGAATACGTGCGCGCGAATCCCGAGATCGCCTACGGCACGTGGGGAGTCGGCTCGACCGGGCACCTCGCAATGGAAGCCATTGCGCACGACAGGCAGCTCCGGATGCGGCATATCCCCTACAAGACCATGGGGCAACTGCTCACGGACCTGCAKGGCGGCGTGGTCAAACTTGCATTCGTCGATGCGCGCTCGCCCGTCGCCCTGGTCCAGGCCGGCAAGCTGCGGCCGATCGCCATGACCGGCACGCGCCGCGCGCCCATGCTGCCAAATGTGAAGACGCTCAAGGAGCAAGGATTCAGCTTCGACCTCGATGGCTGGTATGGCTTTTTCGTGCCGGCACGCACACCGGCCGGTATCGTCAGCCGGCTCAATGGCGAGATCACGCGGGTCATGCTCGACCCCGGGCTGCAGCCCGCGTTTGCGCAGCAAGGCCTGGCATGGGTGGGGCGGAACTCGCCCGAACAGTTCATGCAGGTGATCCGCAACGACATCCGTGCATGGAAGGACGTCGTCGTGGCGGCCCAGGTCAAGGCGGATTGAGCGGGGCATGGCCCGCCCCGCACGGCGCATCCGTCGCCGGCGGGCACCGTGGTGCCGGCTGCTGGCTCAGGTGGCGCAGGCGACCCTTGCCTGGCATCGGGTGTCGCGGCACTCACTTTGACGCTCAGCGGCCTTCAACGTAGAGAAAKAACTCAACCCGCTCGCCCGCGGACTCCATCGACTGGCCAAACGTGATCCAGCCATGTCCCCTGAGCGCGACTTCGTCGCGGCGCAGGACGAATTCATCTTCGCCATCGATGGTGACATGCGTGCCGTTCGAACTTCGATCGGTCAGCACATACCTGCCCGCGCGCGACTCGACCGTCGCCTGGAATCTCGACGCCTGCCGGTCCGCCACGACAATATTCATGGCGCTGTCGCGGCCAATGCTGACCGGCGTGGAGGTGGCGTTCATTTCGAGCAGCGTTTCCCGGTACCTCAGCGTGAGCAGCGCGCTGCGCAAGGCGCGCGGACTCGCCACGGCCATGACGGTCATGTCGGCGTTCTGCTGCCATATCGCTTCGAACAGATCGACGGGCGGTTCCTTGCCGCGCACCTGTATCGGGTACAGGTAGCGGGTCATCTGGCGCAACCTCTCCGGCAGGCGCTCCACGGAGGTCCTGCTGGTGATGATCTGTCCACGCGAGGCGAGCTTGGAGAGGCGGGCGGCGAGATTCACGGTGTCGCCGAACACGTCGCCCGATTCATCGGACAACACCTGGCCATGATGAAAGCCGATATGGACCGACATGGGCACGCCGGCAATGGGCGGAAGTTCAGAAACCGCCACCTGCATGTCGAGTGCTGCCTGCATCGCCTGTTCGGCCGATGCAAACACCACCATGATCTCGTCGCCGATGGTCTTGACGACGCGGCCCTGGACGGCCCCGGAGCAGGATTTCATGACGGCGATGCAGCGGGTGATGGCACCGAAGGCGACCGTATCGCCGGCCGTTTCATATAGCCTTGTACTGCCGCTGACATCCGCGAACAATACCGAGCCGTCGGACGCCTGAGGTACTGGTTCTCGGTCCATATGCATCAATCCGTCCGGTCGATCGGCTGGCCGTCAAAACGTCGTCGGCAAACTGCGCTTGCACTTTGGGCATTCTGGCACCGTCGCCGGGGTTGCTCAACTTGAATTCGCGCGCCGGCTGCGCCGCGATAGTGCGGCAGAGTACTTTGGAGGCGATCCTTTACCGCCTCACCGGCGCGGCCGTGGCGCATACTCATGCTGATCCGGGGGACGYGCGTGACGCGAATGAGACCCGCCCCGGGGCTCCGTGGCGGGGGAGGCCAGATGAACCAGACGCAAGCGCGCTTCCTGGCGTTGTGGTCGCGCTGTGGCGGCATCCACKGCGAGGCCACCTATGCGGACCTGGCACGCCACTACGCCGAGCCGGCGCGTCACTATCACACCCTGCACCATGTGCGCCGCTGCATGCGCGACCTCGACCGGGTGCGCGACGCGGTCCCCGACCCCGATGCCGTGGAATTGGCGCTCTGGTGCCACGACGTGATCTTCATTCCCGGAGCCAGGGACAACGAGCAACGCAGCGCCGAGTGGTTCGTGCAGCGGGCCGGGGGGCGCATCGCGGCGGCGGGGCGCATCGCCGACATGATCCTGGCGACCCGGCATGCCGTTGCGCCGCCCGATCCGGACGCCGCCTTCACCGTTGACATCGACCTGGCGGTTCTCGGTGGCGGACGTACGCATTTCCGCCAGGACGGGGCGCGCCTGCGGGCCGAGCGCCCCGATCTCGACGAACGGACCTACGATGCGCGCGAGCGTACCCTGCTGGGTGCGCTGCTGGCGCGTCCACGCATCTACTACACGGACATATTCCACGCCCGCTGCGAAGCCAGCGCCCGTCGCAACCTGACGTGGCGGCTCAGCCTCCCGGCGCCGCATTGAGCCCCGGCAGCCATCGATCGAGGAGACGCCAATGTCCCAACCAGCGCGAGCCGCAGCAAGCGGCCCCCGGCGCAACGCCAGGCGGGCAGCGCCAGCGACGCCGGCAACCGAGGAGGGCGCCGTGCACGGGACGTCATCCTCCCCGGTCCGCCGCATCAATATCGCGCTGCAGGGAGGCGGCAGCCACGGGGCGTTCAGCTGGGGCGTGCTCGATCGCCTGCTCGAGGATGACCGCATCGAGATCGACGGCATCAGCGGCACCAGCGCCGGAGCGGTCAACGCTACCGTGCTCGCCTACGGCCTCGTCAGCGGTGGACGGGAGGGGGCGCGYCGGATGCTTGAGGCATTGTGGMGCGGCGTCGCCGACTGCGCCCGAATGAGCCCGCTACAGCCCTCTTGGCTCGACCGGATGATGGGCTTCGACCAGTTGAACCTTTCGCCGGGGTGGCTGATGTTCGACTATGTCACCCGCTTCTTTTCGCCCTACCAGCTCAACCCGTCCAACCTGAACCCGCTGCGCGACATGCTGGCCCGGATGATCGATTTCGAGATACTGCGCAATTGCCGTAGCCCCAGGCTCTTCCTGTGCGCCACCAATGTGCTGAGCGGCCGCATACGGGTGTTCGGCAATCACGAAATCAGCATCCAGACCGTGCTGGCCTCGGGCTGCCTGCCCAGCCTGTTCCAGGCCGTGGAGATCGAGGGGGAGTACTACTGGGACGGCGGCTACATGGGCAATCCGCCCATCTACCCCTTGATCTACGAGACCGACGCCCGCGATGTGSTGATCATCCGCATCAATCCGATCCGCATTCCAAATGTACCGACTACGGCACGGGAAATCCTCGACCGGGTCAACACCTTGAGCTTCAACTCGTCGCTGATGCGGGAGATGCGCGCGATCGAGTTCGTCTCCAGCCTGATCGACGAAGGCGCGCTGGATCCCGCGCGCTACCGGCGCATGTTCATCCACAGCATCGATGCCGAGACCGAGATGGCCAGGCTCGGCGTATCGAGCAAGTTCAACGCGGACTGGCACTTCCTGAGTGAGCTCTGCGCGCTGGGACGCGAGCGCGCCGATGGCTGGCTGAAGGCAAACTTCAGCGCGCTGGGACAACGCTCCTCGACGGACATCGTCAAGACCTTCCTGTGAGTGCAACCATGACAGCAACCGTGGCGTGGCAATCAAGGTAGCAGCGGAGTCACGAGCCTGCCGCAGACGCCGCCACCTTGTGTCCGGCCATATGATGCAGATACGCCAGCAAGTCCTTCAGGTCGGCGTCAGACAGCGTTTTCCTGTCGATCGCTGACATGCGCGCGTTGGGCCACCAGCGCAGCGCCTGCGGGTCACGGATCAGTTTGGTCAGCTTGTCGTCGCCCAGGTACTCGACCGGGCTGTATGGCACGTTCAGATCGGGGCCAAGCTGTGCATCGCCGACCCGGTTGAGGGAGTGGCACGAGAAGCAAACGCGCTGGAACGTCGCAAAGCCGCGCATGACAGGGCCGTCGGCAGGCAGGCCGGCGGCGGGCCGGATGGCCGCGAAGCGCTCGGCAGGCGAAGCCGTGATGTCGATGCGCACGATGTTGTATGTCCAGAGACTCTCGTTGACCACGGAAGCGGCGTGGCCCGACGGAACTGTCCAGATCAGGCGAAAGGGCCCGATGTCCTGGCCCTTGAGCGTTGGCCACGGCGCGGCCGGGTTCTCCACCGCCAGCCAGGCGCGCGGCTCGTCGGCGCTGTCAGCCAGCAGCAGGCGCATCGGCAGGTGCGAAATATAGCCATCGCCGGCTGCAGTCGTCGCACTCGCGTCGGGCGTCACCGGCATGCCGCGCAGCAGGACCGCCAGGGGAATGGCCTTGAACGTCAGGCGGCGTTTCAGATTGTCGTCGTCCACCGTCACATCGGTCAGGCGACGGTCATTCAGCAACCCGTCGCGCGTCCAGTTGCGCTGTTGCGTGCCAGCGGAAATGGTCAGCGTCGCCGTGTCCGCGGCGCACGCCTGTCCTGCCAGGAACGCTATTGCACAAGCAAGCGCGCCGGCGGCCTTTGCGATCCAGCTTTTCATGCGTCTTTCTCCAAAGCGCAGGAGATAGGTACGGCACGGCTGCCATCAACACGCGTCCCGCGCGATCGGGCTCCCGCAAAACACCGCGCAAGCCGGGAGCGCCTAGGCAAGATGAGCGACAGACGAATGTGCCCGTTTTTGTCCGAGCGCACAGTGTATTCGAAAGCGTGGAGGCGGAGTAGGCGATCCGCGCCTGCGTCGCCGCGGCGGAACGCGGCGGGCAGGTCGAAGCCGCAGGGAATGCCTATTCGGACCACGCCAGGGTCGGGCCGAAGTCGGCATGGGTGTCGCGGAAGACGAATCGACGGCGAGCCTACGCCGGCACTGGCGCCATGTCCCTAGGGATAGCACCGAGGACATGGAGATCGGTTCCTTCTTGACMATGCGGATATGCCTGACTACCATGTAGACGCTGGTTACATTGATGCTTGCGACAGCCGGGAGTGAAGGGCGGAAAAGCCCACCGCTGCCGTTGATCGTTCGCCTCATGATATGACGAACATCATTTCATTGGCATGAGCTCGCAAAGACGCGAAGCGCAAGGGACGACACACGACAGAAAAGCTCGGACAACGAGTTGAAGGCAGTCGCATGAATCCACAGCAAGGAGGGGAGAAAACCGCCAGCTTCCCTTGCGGCAGGCTGTACCTGCATCCCGCAACACGGCTTGCATCAAACCAACAACAACGAAGGAGATCCCGCATGGCTGTCCGTCATAACGCATCCCGTTCCACCACCCGCATTGCCCTCGCCAGCGTCGCACTCGCCGCCGGCCTGCTCTGCAACGCCGCGCTGGCGCAGACCGCGCCGGCCCCCGCCAGTGCCGACACCCTGCACGCACAGATCGAGGCGCGCGCCAAGGCCGTCGAAGCCCAGCTCATCGCCTGGCGCCGCGACATCCACCAGCATCCGGAACTCGGCAACTACGAGACCCGCACCGCGGAGCTTGTCGCCGACCACCTGCGCAAGCTGGGCATGGAAGTGGAGACGGGCGTGGCCAGGACCGGCGTGGTTGGCGTGCTCAAGGGCGGCAAGCCTGGTCCGGTGGTGGCGCTGCGCGCCGACATGGATGCGCTGCCGGTGAAGGAACGCGTCGACSTGCCCTTCGCTTCCAAGGCAAAGGGCCGGTACCTCGGCAAGGAAGTGGACGTCATGCACGCATGCGGGMATGACACCCACGTGGCGATACTGATGGCGACGGCCGAGGTGCTGGCCGGCATGAAGGACCAGTTGCCGGGCACGGTCAAGTTC